>JADFHR010000225.1 GCA_022567015.1 Pseudomonadota bacterium | reverse complement strand
GGTGTCCCCCCGGATACATTTCGCGGGGAAACGGGGGGTGTCCCCCCGGATACATTTCGCGGGGAACCGGGGGGTGTCCCGCCGGTTACGGTATGCGGGGGACGCCCCCGCGGCCCCCGCCGTTTTTCGCTCATAGGCCGGCCGCCACCGCCGCTTCCACGGCCAGGGCCCGTGCCTCGTCTTCCAGTCCGCTGCCGCGCAGGCTGGCCAGGACCCGGCGAAGGATGACGGGATCGGCCTGGCCCGGACCGCCCTCGCCCAGGGCCAACAGGGCAAGGAGCACGGTTTCGCCCACCCGCGCGTTGTCGGCCGCCGACGCCAGGCGGTACCAGAGCGCCGGGCTGGGCATGGCGACCGTGATGCGCTGGGGACCGTCGAGCAGGGCCTCCCACGACGCGGCGGGAACGGTCTCGTCGAAGGCGCCGAACAGGCTGTAGAGCAATGCCGCGCGCTGGCGGGCCCCTTCCTTGTCTTTTTCGCCCTCCCACCAGCCGGTCAGCCCCTCGGGGCTCCAGTCCTGGGCCTCGCCGGACCCGGCCAGGCGCACCACGGGCGAGAGCGCGGTCAGCGCCGCCTTGGCCTCCTGGTTGAACAGGCCGCTGGCGCGCAACACACCGAGCCACACCAGGGCCGTTTCCCGGTCGCCGTTGATCAGCAGGGCACGGACCGCCTCGGGCGCGAACCACAACAACTCGGCCGACGGGGGGATCCGCTTGATCACCGGCATGAACACCCTGACGGTGGATGCATACCGTCCCCCTTCCCGGGCCAGGGACAGGGCCCGCGCCACGGCCTCGGCCTGCGCCGCGGGCACCGTCTGCACCAGGGACGTCCGGTACAGCAGCGCCCGGCTCAAGGGGCCGCTTTCGGCCTCCGCCTTGGACAGCGGGTTGGCCAGCTCCTCATCGGAAAACGAGATGCTGGTATAGAGCTGCCGCAACGCGTCCACGGCCAGCGCCCCCGCGGCCGCGGCCCGTTCCGCCGCTTCCAGGCGTAATTCCACGGGCGCGTTGGGGCTGACGGCGACGGTGCGCAGCACCGCGGGGCGGTTCGACGATATCACGTCCGGCGGCAGCTGCGCCTTGACCACCCGCGCCATGGCCAGATGGAGCGGCGACGGATCGGGCAGGCTTTCGATGGTTGGCGCCTTGCCGCTGGCCAGGGCCCCGACCAGGTCGAAAAATACCGCATCTTCCTCGCCCATCTCGCGCAACAGGGCCACACCGAGCGCCGCCTTGTCGTTCTCGCCGGCCAGCGCCTGGCAGAAGATGAACGCCTTCTGCCAGTACGCGCTGTCCTGTTCGCGGATTTGGCCGGCGGCCAGGGCACAGGCCCGGGCATTGTCGTTGGCCAGGAAGCGGGCATCGGCCTCGATGCGCATCAACTGCTCGTTTTGGTTGCGCCCCGGCGTCGCCTTGAGCAGCGCGTCCACGCCGCTGGTGTCGCCCATGGCGGCAAGCAGCCGCACCCTCAGGGCGACCAGGCCACCGCTTTCCGATTCGCCTTGCGGCACCTGGGCGGTGGAGAGCAGCAGGCGGCGCATGAGGTCGCGCATGGTCGCCGAGGTGGCGTTCACCGGCAGGCGCGGCAGCAGGGTGTCGACCAGCGCCCGTCCGGTGCCCGCCCACATCGCGATCCCGAATCCCCCTTCGTCTTCGGACAGCACGCCGGCCGTATCCGGGTCGATGGTGCTCAGGGTGTCCACCTGGATGAGGCCCGGCGACATCGTGGCGGGCGCCGGCCCGGCCGGTTCCGCCGCCTTCGGTACGACCGTCAACGGCACCGGCGTCGCCGGCAGCGCGTCGGCGGCCTCACCAGCCGGCTTCAGCTCTTGCGGCGGCCCCAGGCGCAGGGGCTTGCCCGCCGGCGGCCCCTCCTGTTGCGCCCAAACCCCGCCCGGCGCGGCCAGCACCACGGCGGCAAGGACAACCGTGCACAAGGATCTACGGAATGGGCTAACGCGGGAAGCGTTCATCCGGAATGACTTTCTCTATGGTCGTGACCGGCGCCGGAATGTCCCACGTGGCCAGGAAGGCCGCGGTCCCGACGACCAGGGCGATGACAAGGAATAGCACGAGCCTGGATATTTTTCTCATGGGCGATTGCGTTTCAACGAATACATTCACTCCCAACATGTCCCCCGGGTCCACGCGGCCGGCGTTCGACGCCCGGGTCCCGGAAGCGCCGGCGCGCCCCACCCCACCCTGGGGACACTCCGCCCTCTTTATGCTAGCTTTATGCTAGGTATAGACTATGGCAAATTTTCGGCAGTGTATCGGCTCAGGGTGCCGCTTTCAACGCCTCGCGGGCGGCCTGGCCGAAGGCTGTTAATGGCATGACGGCGGCCCACGATACGCGAAAGTCCATCGTCCTGATCGGCCTCATGGGGGCGGGCAAGTCCAGCCTCGGGCGCCGGCTCGCCCAGCGGGTCGATCTGCCGTTCACCGACACCGACGACGAAGTGGTCAAGGCGGCGGGATGTTCCATCGAGGACATCTTCGAAATTTACGGCGAGGCGGTGTTCCGCGACACCGAGCACCGGGTCATTACACGGCTGCTCGAGGAGGGGCCGAAGGTATTGGCCACCGGCGGCGGGGCGTTCATGGATTCGCGCACCCGCGCCAAGATCGGCGAATGGGCTATCTCGGTCTGGCTGCGCGCCGATCTGGACGTCCTTGTGCGGCGCACGCGCCGGCGCGGCGGCCGCCCCCTGTTGAAAAACCGCGATCCCCGCGCCACCCTGGAGAGATTGATGAACGAGCGCTACCCCGTGTACGCCGAGGCCGACATCGTCGTCGATACCGGCGATGAAAAACCCGCCGCCATGGTGGAGCGCGTCATCGCCGCCCTCGCCGCCGTGCAGGAGCCCGGCCGGCGCACCGGAGGGGTCCGGCGATGACCGCCCGCGGCCAACGGACCGCACCCCCGGGCCAGCCCGCCGCCAGCCTGAAGGTGGAGTTGGGCCGGCGCAGCTACGACATCTTCGTCGGCGAGGGCCTGGTCGCGGCGGCCGGGCGGCACATGCTTCCCGTTCTCGCCCAGCCGCGCACGGTGATCGTCACCGACAGCAACGTCGCGCCCCTGTACCTGGCGGCCCTGGAGGCGGCCCTGGACGAGGTCGACGTGGAACACACCGCCATCGTGCTTGCCGCCGGCGAGCGGACCAAGGACTTCGGACACCTGCGTCAACTGACGGACGATCTGCTGGACGCCCGCGTGGAGCGGAGCACCACCGTCGTCGCCCTGGGCGGCGGCGTGGTCGGGGACATCGCCGGCTTCGCCGCCGCCATCACGTTGCGCGGACTGGCCTGCGTGCAGGTGCCGACGACCCTGCTCGCCCAGGTGGACAGCGCCGTCGGCGGCAAGACCGGCATCAACACGGCCCACGGCAAGAACCTGATCGGCGCCTTTCACCAGCCGCGCCTGGTGCTCGCCGACATCGCGACGCTGGACACCCTGGCGCCGAGGGAGCTTCGGGCCGGCTACGCCGAGGTGGTCAAGTACGGCGTTCTGGATGACCCGGCCTTCTTCACCTGGCTGGAGGCCAACGGCAAAAGCCTGCTCGACGGCGACACCGACGCCCGCCGCCATGCCGTGCTCACGAGCTGCGCCGCCAAGGCCGCCATCGTCGCCGACGACGAGAGGGAAACGGGGCGGCGGGCCCTGCTTAACCTGGGCCACACGTTCGGCCACGCGCTGGAGGTCGAGACCGGCTACGGCGATTCCCTCATGCACGGCGAAGCCGTGGCCATCGGCATGGTCCTGGCGTTCGATCTGTCGGTGCGCCTGGGCCTGTGCCCGGCAGAGGACCGCGAAAGGGTGCGCCGCCATCTGGCGGCCGCCGGCCTCCCGGTCGGGCTCGGCGGCCTCGCCGGGTCATCGGTTTCCGCGGGCGCCCTGCTCGCCCACATGGGCATGGACAAGAAGGTGCGCGCGGGCAAACTTACGTTCGTCCTGGTGCGGGGTATCGGCAAGGCCTTCATCGCCCACGACGTGGACCCCGGCGACGTGGGCGCCGTGCTGGAAAACGCCGTCACCGCCTGAGCGGACGGCGACGGGGCGGGCACGGAGGTCCGCCGTCATCCATCACCCACCGACAACGGTTGAGAGGCGACCATGTTGATTTCCCTGAGTGCCATTGCCGTCCTGCTGATTCTTTCCGCCTTTTTCTCGGGTTCGGAGACGGCGTTGACCGCCGCTTCCCGTCCGCTCATGCACCAGCTCGAGCGAAACGGCGACCGCCGCGCGCGCATGATCAACCGCCTGTACGAAAAGAAGGAACGGCTAATCGGCGCCATCTTGCTGGGCAACAACCTGGTCAATATCATGGCCTCGGCGTTGGCCACCGGATTTCTCATCGGCGTATTCGGCGAGGCCGGCATCGCCTATGCCACCATCGCCATGACGCTCCTGATCCTGATCTTCTCGGAAATCCTGCCCAAGACCTATGCGCTGCGCGACCCCAACCGGGTGGCGCTGGCCAGCGCGCCGATCGTGAACGCGCTTGTGTTCGCGCTGGCGCCGGCGACCGGCGCCGTGCACCTGGTGGTGCGCGGGGTGTTCAGGCTGTTCGGAGTCGCCTTCGACGCCACCGAGGCGCTCGGCTCCTCGGCCACGGAACTGCGCGGCGCCATCGATCTCCACGCCGGAAAGGGAGGCGCGGTCAAGCAGGAACGCGCCATGCTGCGCAGTATCCTGGATCTGGCCGAGGTGGAGGTGGGCGAAATCATGGTCCACCGCAAGGCCGTGGTCATGATCGAAGCCGACCAGCCGGCGGCGGCCGTGGTCGACCAGGTGCTGGCCAGCCCCTTCACCCGCGTTCCCCTGTGGCGGGGACAGCCGGAAAACATCGTCGGCGTCCTTCATTCCAAGGCGCTGCGGAAGGCGCTGCA
>JADFHR010000028.1 GCA_022567015.1 Pseudomonadota bacterium | reverse complement strand
GTAGTACCCCAGCTTGTCCGGGGTCAGGTCGGGGAACAACACCTCGTGCCCGGCGGCCCGCTGGCGCTCCACGAAGTCGAGGAAGCCGACCTCGACCAACTCCCGGTGTACCGGCACGTCGCGCTGGGCCGCCCGGCTCTTGAGCTTCTTCTTGCCGGCCTCGTCGGGCCTCACCCGCATCACGTCGATGCCGCCGAGCGCCTCGACGTCGTCCGTCCCGAGGGTGGCGATTTCGTTCAACCTCAAGCCGGCAAACAGCCCGATCAACGGTATCCAATGTCGGTGATCCCAGGCCGCCTTCGGCTCGCGGTAGATGCCCGCGCCGAAGATCGTGTTCAACTGCTCGATGGTGAACGGCAGTCGCGCGTCCCGCCCGTGAATCTCCTTGGGGAGCCGCAGGGCCTCGGCAACGTTGTGGTCGCAAAGGCCCTCGCGAACCCCCCACCGGAACAGCGTGCCCATCCGCCCCAGGTAGCGGTTCGCCGTCGTCGCGCTCATGGGCTCCATCCCGAGCTTCACGGCCTCGGCGGCGGCGGCCATTGGCCGCATGCCACGGAGCGCCCGCTTTTTCGTCGCGTTCGCCGGCAACGTCTTGAGCAGTGCGGCCACCGCCTTGCAATGCGCCCGCGTGACCCGGGAGGCCGGCGTGTCCGCCGGCACGAACTCCGCGAGGTACGTCAGCACGGTCCGGTAATCCTCCGCCTTGGCGGTGGTGCGGGTGGGGTCGGCCAGGAACTGCTCCACAAGTTGTCCGAGCGTCACGTGCGCGGGCGATGGCGCCGCCTCGGGAACCTCGGCGTCTTCGGAAAATGCGGCGTCGTAGTGCCTGCCCGAGTGGTTCCCCATCAGCCGGTCCCTGCCCCTCCGGGTGGCCTCTGCCATCCCCCTCGTGATGAAGCGGCAAAGGAGCCGGTACTCCGGGCTGCCCGTGCCGAGCTTGACCCCCTCCTCCTTCATGAGGCGGTCGGCCTCGGCCATGGCGGCGGTGGCGACGTCCGGGTCCTCCGGGTCGGTCAGCATCGCGAGGTCGTCGTCGGCCTGGGCGACCGCCTGGGCGCGCGGCAACCCGTTACCCGTTCCGATCTCCATGTCGGCTTTCGCGGCCCCGGCGTCCGCCCGGCGAAACCAGCGGAGGGCGAGCACCTTCACCTCGGCCTCGTCCAGCGACCCGGCGGTCTCCAGCCCGAGCCTCAGGCGGGCGGCCTGGAACTGGGCGTCGACCTCGGCGGAGGCCAGGGAAAGGCGCCGGATCGCCTTCGCGCGGTCCCCGCCCAGCGCCCGGATGATCTCCGTTTTCCCGATCTCGTCCCGTAGGTCGTCCGGGACGGCACGCCGGATGTAATATTTGTGATACCGCCTCATCAGGTATTGCGGTTTGGTACCCATCTTCTCCATGCCCCATTTGTATACGGTATTGGTACTAGGCGCCAGCCGTAACCCTTGGAAACAAAGAACTTGAAGGTACATCAACCGCTTAGTGCTGTATTTGGTTCCCCTCAAAAGGGGCAACGCCCCTTTGACCTCGGCCGTCTTAGTGCACCACCTCGCCGTGAAGGTTGATGTCGAGGCCGCCGACCTCGGTCTCATCGTCGACCCGGAGACCCATCACCGCGTCGATGATCTTGAGCAGGACGAAGCTCACCACCCCGCAATAGGCGATGGTGACGGCGATGCCTTGCAACTGGATGAGGATCTGACCCGGATTGCCCTCGAGGACGCCCGGCGTGCCGCCGATGGCCTCGACGGCGAAGACCCCGGTCAGCAGCGCCCCGACGATGCCGCCGACGCCGTGGACGCCGAAGACGTCGAGGGAATCATCGTAGCCCAGCCGGTTCTTCAGGCTGGTGGCGGCCCAGAAACAGGCCAAGCCGGCCGCCAAGCCGATCATCAGGGCACCGCCGGGGCCGACGTACCCGGACGCCGGCGTGATCGCGACCAGGCCGCTGACGGCGCCGGAGACGATGCCGAGCACGCTGGGCTTGGAACGGAACTTCCACTCGGCGAACATCCATGCCAGGGCCGCGGCGGCGGCGGCGATCTGAGTCACCGCCATGGCCATGCCGGCGCTGCCGTTGGCGGCGACCGCCGATCCGGCGTTGAAGCCGAACCAGCCGACCCACAGCATGGAAGCGCCGATCACGCTCAGCACCAGATTGTGCGGCGCCATGTTCTCCGTGCCGTAGCCGCGCCGCTTGCCGAGCACCAGGGCGGCGACCAGGGCGGCGATGCCGGCATTGATGTGGACGACCGTGCCGCCGGCGAAGTCGAGCACGCCGGCTTCGCCCAGGAAGCCGCCGCCCCACACCCAGTGGGTGATGGGCGCATAGACCAGCACCATCCACAGGCCGAGGAAGACCAGCATGGAGGAAAACTTCATGCGGTCGGCGAAGCCGCCGCAGATCAGGGCCGGGGTGATGATGGCGAACGTCATCTGGAAGGTCATGAACACCGATTCGGGAATGGTGCCGGAGAGGGTGTCGACGCCCATGCCGCGCAGCAGCAGCTTGTCCATGCCGCCGATGTAGGCGTTCATCGCCCCGCCGTCCCCGAAGGCCAGGGAATACCCGATGATCATCCACAGGACGGTCATCAGGCAGGTGACGGCGAAACTCTGCATCACCGTCGCCAGGACGTTTTTCTTGCGCACCATGCCGCCGTAGAACAGGGCCACGCCGGGTATGGTCATCATCAGCACCAGGGCCGTCGAGGTCAGCATCCAGGCCGTATCCCCGCTGTCCAGCTTGGCCTCCTCGGCCAGGGCCCGGGCCGTGCCGGCGAGCAGGACCGCCATGGCACCAGCGAAAGGACCGATAATCTTTGTCATTGTACGCATCACAAATTCCTCCTAGATTGCATCGCCGTCGGTTTCACCGGTGCGGATGCGGATGGCTTGTTCGATTGCCGAGACAAAGATCTTGCCGTCGCCGATCTTGTCCGTGCGGGCCGATTTCTGGATGGCTTCGACCACGGCCTCCGCCATGTCGTCGGCGACCGCCAGTTCGATTTTCACCTTGGGCAGGAAACTCACCGCGTACTCGGCGCCGCGATAGATTTCCGTCTGGCCCTTCTGGCGGCCGAATCCCCGGACGTCGGTGACGGTCATCCCCTGGATGCCAAGGGCCGTCAGCGCCTCGCGCACGTCGTCCAGCCGGAAGGGCTTGATGATGGCCATAATGAGTTTCATCTCCCGTATCCTCCTTCCCGGACGCCACTCGCTAGGCCTTGGCCCGCCCCGGCGGGCGCGGCGGCTCCGGCGCAATCGTTCACACCGGGGCGGCGGAAGCCGCCCCGTATCCGTACTATCAAGAGCCGTGCCGTTTTCCGAAGAATTTGAAAAAATGCACAAAATCAACGTGTTATATGAAATTTGCAGGATGTAGCAGGGTCGTGGGGGGGCGCCGGTATGCCTAATTTCAGGGCAGTATTTCTTCACTGCCTATTTTATAGGCTTTTCTTCCGGCCCCTGGACAGGGGCGGCCAAAGAAGGACATGGTAGGGCCATGACCGGTCGATCCCCGAAGACCCGGCCTCTGAGCGCCGACGTGCTCATCGTCGGCGGCGGTCCCGTCGGCGGCACCCTGGCCTGCGCCCTGTCCGCCGCCGGTATGGAGGTTATCGTCGTCGATCACGCCGATCCGGCGGCCGGCCTGGACGCCGGCTTCGACGGCCGGGCCTCGTCCATCGCCCTGGGCTCCCAGCGCATGCTCGATGCCCTGGGCCTGTGGGCGGGCATGGAGCCCCACGCCGCGCCGATCCGCCATATCCGGGTGAGCGAAGGGGAGTCGCCCCTGTTCCTCCACTACGACGAACGGGACACCGGCGGTCCGCCCTTCGGCTACATGGTGGAGAACCGGTTCATCCGAAAGGCCCTGTTCGACCGCATCCCCACCCTGGACACCGTGCGCCTCTTGGCGCCGGCCCGCGTCGACGGCCTGGAGCGTTCCGCTTCCGGCGTCGAGGCGCGGCTCGCCGACGGGCGGCGGATCAGCGCCCGCCTGGTCGTCGGCGCCGACGGACGGGCGTCGGGGGTCCGCGCCGGGGCCGGCATCCGCGTCACCGGCTGGCCGTACCGGCAGACCGCCATCGTCTGCACCGTGGCCCACGAAAGGCCCCACGACTCCGTCGCCCGCGAACACTTCCTGCCGACGGGGCCCTTCGCCGTCCTGCCCCTTCCCGGCAACCGCTCGTCCATCGTGTGGACCGAAAGCAAGGACCTGGCGCCGGCCATCATGGCCCTGGACGAGGACGAATTCCTGGCCGAACTGGAACGCCGCTTCGGCGACACCCTGGGACGGCTCACGGTGGTGGGACCGCGCTGGTCCTATCCCCTGTCCCTGCAGCACGCGGAAACGGCCATCGCGCTCCGGCTGGCCCTGGTCGGCGACGCGGCCCACGCCATGCACCCCATCGCCGGCCAGGGTTTGAACATGGGCTTGCGCGACGTGGCGGCGCTGAGCGAGGTCCTGGCCGAGGCCCGGCGCTTAGGGCTCGACATCGGCGCCGACACGGTGCTGGAGCGTTTCCAGCGCTGGCGCCGGTTCGACAACACCCTGATGCTGGCCATGACCGATGGCTTGAACCGGTTGTTTTCCAACACCATCGGGCCGGTGCGCCTGGCCCGGGGCCTGGGCCTGGCGGCGGTCAACCGCATGCCGCCCCTGAAAAGGCTGTTCGTGCGCAGCGCCATGGGCCTGGCCGGCCGCCTGCCGCGCCTGATGCAGGGCGCGCCGTAGGTCCCGGCTTACCGTTATTCACGGATGGGCGTATCCGACGCCCCAAGCCCTCACGGATCGCGGCTCAGGCCGCGCGCCTCCAGGGCCTGCAGGTAGGCCTGCCACATCTCGTCCTGGCGCTCGCCGTAGTCATAGAGGGTGTCCCACGAATAGATGCCGGTGTCGTGCAGGTCGTCGAACTTGATGCGGATGGCATAGGTGCCCACCGACTCGACGCCCAGTATGCCCACGTGGCGGCGGCCGGCGACGATCTGTTTTTGGCTCGGGGTGTGCCCCTGGACCTCGGCCGAGGGGCTTTCCACGCGCAGGAATTCGGCCGGCAGGCTGAAGCTCTTGCCGTCGTCGAAGTCGATCTCGATCACCTTTTCCGCGCGCTTGACGCGGATTTCCTTCGGCTTGTGCTTCAATCCGAAATCGCCGCTCATGGGTCGGTCCTGCGCCGCCGGGGGCGGCGGGCGGCGGATTCGTCCAGCGGCCGGGCCTCGTCCACCAGCATGATGGGGATGCCGTCGCGGATGGGAAAGGCCAGCTGGGCCTGCTCGCTGATCAGTTCCTGGGTGGCCGCGTCGTACCGCAGCGGCCCCTTGGTCATGGGACAGACCAGGATTTCCAGAAGCTTGGGATCGACTTTGCGTTCGCTCATGATCAGCGCTCCTTGGTATGAGACAGCCGCTCAGTGCCTGGCGCCATAGGCCACGGCCTTGGATCCGTGCACGGCCATCTCCATCAATGTGGTCAAAAGCTCGCCCCGTTCAATCAGGCCCGGGCATTCGAGCAGGGCCTGCTTCTCGCGCGGCTCGAACGGGCAGGTCATGGAAAGGGACGTGACCAGGGCGCCGTCGGGCGCTTCCTTGATCGCCGTCCAGTCGGTGTCGATCCCCTGGAGCTGGAAATAGGCGCGCACGGCGTCCAGCAGGCGCTGCCGGTCGGCGGTGGCGCCCGTGTCCTCCTGCAGGTCGTGCGCGAAGGCGTCGTACCGCGCCGCCACCCGCCGGTACCCGCGCATGCTTTCCAGTTCGTCGGCGATGCGGAAGCGGCTGACGCCGGTGAGGGTGATCAGGAAACGGCCGTCGTCCATTTCGGCGAACGAGGTGATGCGTCCCAGGCACCCGGTCCGGTACAGCTCGGCGGTGTCGCTGACCGGGTCCGGCTCGGCGTGGACGGGCTGCACCATGCCCATCATCCGCCCCTGTCCCAGGGCGTCGGCGGTCAGGTTCAGATAGCGGGGCTCGAAGATGTTGAGGGGCAGGGGGCCGTGGGGCAGCAGCAGGGCGCCAGGCAGGGGAAAGACGGGGATGGTTTCGGGCAGGTCGTCCGGGCCGGGGCTGTGAACGGCGGCGCTCATGAAAACAGGATCGCGGAAAGGTGCCGCCGGGCGGAGACGGTCAGAGCATGACCATGGCCCAGGGCGTCGAAGATCTTCACCAGTTGCTTGCGCGCGGCCTCGTCGTTCCAACTCTTATCGCGGCGCACCAGTTCCAGAAGCTCCTCCACGGCGTCCTCGTTGCTTCCGTCGGCGTAGAGGGCGACGGCGAGGTCGAACCGGGTCCGGTGATCGTTCTCGTCCTCGGCCAGCTTTCGCCTCAGTTCGGCGGCGTTGCCCGAGGCGCCGCCCTGTTCGGCGAGCTCCACGGCCGAAACGGCGGCCGCCACCTGGGCGGCCGACGCCACATCGTCCGCCAGACCCTCGATGATCTTCTTGGCGGCGGCCGTGTCGCCGGCGGCCATGGCGGCGCGGATCATTCCGGCGACGGCGGCCGGATGGGCGGGCTCCCGGGCCAGGATTTCCCCGTACAGGGCACCGGCGGTGGCCGCGTCGCCGGCGTCCAGCGCCGCCTGCGCCTCCTCGACGGCGAGATCCAGCGGCGCCTTGGCCTTGCCGGTCAGACGGTTGATAAAGGCGCGGATCTGGCTTTCCGGCTGGGCGCCGGAGAAGCCGTCCACCGGGCGTCCGTCCTTGAAGGCGAAGACGGCGGGAATGGACTGGATGTGCATCTGCGACGCCAGGTCCTGGTTCTCGTCGATGTTGATCTTGACCAGGCGCACCAGTCCGCCCGCCTGGCGGACCAGCTTCTCGATCATCGGACCCAGTTGCTTGCACGGCCCGCACCAGGGCGCCCAGAAATCGACGATCACCGGAACCTTCGCCGAGGCGTCGAGGACGTCGACGGCGAAGCCGGCGGTATTGCCGTCCTTTATAAGGTCCGCCGCCGCTTCGCCGGCCTGCTCGCCGGGTCTTTGCGGCGCCGTGCCGTCGGGATTAAGAATGAACTCCATTGCCCAGCCACCTTGTCTCCGCGCCCATCGACCCAACGAAAATGGCTATTTCCACCCGCCGCCGCAAGGCCGAAAAGCCTCAAAGCGCGACCACGGCCGGTTCGTGGCCCGCCGCGCGGATGAACCTCAACAGGTCGGCGGGGGTGATCGCCGTCGTCGCCCGGTTGGTCAGGGGATGGTAGTTGAGGAGATCCCGTTCCATCATGGCGCGGTCCAACACCGCGTTCACGCGCTGAGTTGTGTCGTTGACCAGGGCGAAGGGGGTGACCGCCCCCGGCTCCACGCCGAGCACCTCCATCAACAGGTCCGGCTTGGCGAACGACAGGGTCGCCGAGCCGATGCGCCGGCGCAGGTCCTTCATGGGAATGTGCCGGTCCTCCCCCATGACGACGAGCCACAGGACCCCTTTCTTGTCCTTGAGGAACAGGGTCTTGCAGTGGCCGCCCGGCAGGTCGCCGCGCCGCGCCTTGCTGTCCTCCACGGTGAACACGGGCGCATGGCGGTGGGTGGTGGTTTCGATCCCCAACGCGGCAAGGCGGGCAAACAGGTCATCGGGCGTCATTGGCATGGGCGCGAGAATAGCCGTCGGCGCCCTACGCCCTCAAGGCCGGCGCCCGTGCCCGCCGCCGCGCACGCCAATCTTGCAAAGCCGGGCGCTTGGCGTATGATCGGCGCGCCGCGGAGCGCGGGCGTAGCTCAGGGGTAGAGCGCAACCTTGCCAAGGTTGAAGTCGTGGGTTCGAATCCCATCGCCCGCTCCAATTTTTTCAAGGGGTTGGCGGCGGCCGCCTCTTCGGCCCCGGGCCCCGGCAATCCCATAGCCGTCATCCGGCTGACCTTGGCCGCTAGCCCCAGACGGGCGGGCGTTTGTCCTTCCACGGTTTTGCCTGCTCGAGTTGGGCGGCGAGGCGGAAGAGCGTCGCCTCGTCTCCAAACCGGGCGGCGAACTGAACGCCGACCGGCAGGCCGTCCGCCGTCCAGTGCAGCGGCACCGATGCCGCGGGTTGGCCGGAAAAGTTGAACATGGCCGTGAACGGCGCATAGGCCAGCGCTTCCGCGCAATACCCGTCGAGGTCGTTGCCCATCATGTCGAGCGCCCCGAGCGGGAGCGGCGGCCGGGCCAGGGTCGGGGTCAGCACGAGGTCGTACGGCTCGAGGAATTCGCAGAGCTTGCGGCCGATGCCGTGCATCCGTTTGACGGCGCGCGCGTACTCGGCGGCGGTGAACGCCCTTCCTTCCTCGGCGATCAGCCAGGTGACGTTCTCCACATCGTCCCTGGTCGCCGCCCGGCCCAACGCCCTGGCCCGGTCGTCGATCAGCGCCCGGACATTGGCGGCGACGATCACGCGCAGGGCAAGACCCATGTCATCGGTGTCGATCCGCGGCGCCGCCTCCTCGACCGCGTGGCCCAGGTCCGTGCACAGCCCGGCCGCTTCCTCCACCGCCGCCACGCACGCCCGGTCGGTCGGCACGCCGCCGGGCGCCGCCGTAAAGAAGGCGATACGCAGCCGGCCGGGATCCGCTCCCACCTCGTCGAGGAACGGGCGCGCCGGCGGCGGCGCCCGGTAGGGATCGCCCGGCTGGGCGCCGTTCGTCGCATCGAGGAGGGCGGCGCTGTCCCGCACCGTGCGGGTCACCGCGTGCTCCGCCTTCAGGCCGCTCCACGCCTCGCCGGCGTCCGGGCCGGGCGGATTGCGGGCGCGGGTCGGCTTCAGGCCGAACAGGCCGCACGCGGCGGCGGGAATGCGGATCGACCCGGCGCCGTCGGTGGCGTGCGCCATCGGCACCATGCCCGACGCCACCGCCGCCGCCGCCCCGCCGCTGGAACCGCCCGCATTGCGCCCAGGGTCCCAGGGGTTCCGGGCTGGACCGTGCATCACCGGCTCCGTGGTGACGTTCAGGCCGAATTCCGGGGTGTTGGTCTTTCCGATGACGACCAGACCGGCGGCGCGGTAGCGACGGATGATTTCGCTGTCGTGGTCGGCGACGTGGCCGGCGAACAGGCGGCTGCCGTTGGTGGTCGGCGCGCCCTCGTACAGCGCCGACAAGTCCTTGAGCATGAAAGGGACGCCGGCGAAAGCGCCCTTGGGCAGGCCGGCGGCGATGGTGCGGCGCGCCTCGTCATACATGGTGTGGACCACGGCGTTGAGCCGGGGATTGAGCGATTCGATGCGGGCGATCGCCGCGTCCAGTATTTCCCCGGGGCGCACCTGGCCGGTTCGCACCAGGTCCGCCAGGCCAAGCCCGTCATAGGCGCTGAAGTCGTCGAAACCGCTCATCGATCACCCGGCTCCTTGGTATTAATCAAGAGTACGGCCGCCATCGACGAATATGGTCTGGCCGGTGATGAACGCCCCTGCATCGGAGGCCAACAACACGGCGACGCCGATCAGGTCTTCCGGCGTACCGAACCGGCCCAGGGGGATCCGGGCCAACGCCGCGGCGTGGCGCTCCCCGTCGGCCAGCAACTCCCTGGTCAGCGGGGTCGGCGTCATCGCCGGCCCGACCGCGTTCACCGTGACGCCGAACGGCGCCCATTCGAGGGCCAGCACACGGGTCAACTGCGATACCCCCGCCTTGGCTGCCGCATAGGCGGCATAGCCGGGATTGGCGACGCGGCTGGACACCGAGGCAATGGTTATGATGCGGCCGGATTTTTTCTTGACCATGATACGCCCCGCGGCCTGGGCGATAAGGAACGCACCGCTGAGGTTGGTGGCGATCGTTGCGTCCCAGGTCCGACGGTCCAGATCGACGGCCGCGGCCGTGGAGAATATGCCGACGGCGTTGATCAGGACGTCGAGGCGGCCGAAGCGCTTCACCACCCGCCGCACGGCGCCCGCGCAGGACGTTTGTTTGCGTACATCCAAGGCACAGCCAAGGCCGGTCCCGTCGGCGGCGCCCAGGGTTTCGGCGATTTTCCGTGCCCGCGTGCCGTCGATATCGGCGAGCGCGATGCGCGCGCCGCGTTCCGCGAACGCCCGTGCGAGGACCCCGCCCAGGCCGCCCGCCCCTCCGGCGACCATGACGACGCGATCCCGAACATCGAACAGTCGATCCGTCATGGGCACCTTTCGTATGCGGGGCCGAAGCGGCCGGCGCGGCTTCCGGGACGCAAAATAGGCACCGGGAAGCCCCGTGCTTGACAGAACGTATATCGAATAATGATACTACCAGTTCCTGATAATGAGAAAACCTGCCTCGGTGAGGTCAAAAGGTGGTTATTTTCAGGAGGCGCGATCCGCACCATGAGGACCGCGCCGCGCCACAAATTCTAAGCGCGCCAAGGGAGGACACTCAATGCTGAAACGTCGAGTCACCGTATTTCTGCTCGGCGCGGTAATCGCGCTGTTTGTCGGCTTCGCGGGCCAGCCCGGGCATGCCCAGGGCAGTCCGAAAGCCGTGACCCTGCTTCTGTGCCCGTTCGGCTGCGGGCCCCTGGCCGGGGACACCATTCTGATGAACCAGATGATCCTGGCCGGAACGCCGGTCACCCTGTTGCCGCAGGAAACGCCCGGCTACGTGTACAACCTCCGGGAAATGGCCAACAAGAAGCGCTGGAAACGGACCATCTTCGGGACCGAGGACGTGCTCATTCAGCTCGGGTTCTGGGGCGGGACTCCGGAGCTGAAGGAGTTCCTGCCGGAAAAGGTGGCGATCAAATTCAAGCTGCTTTATGGCGAGGCCTGGTGGGGACAAGGCAAGTTCTTCATCACGTTCGACCCCACCATCAAGTCCATCGCCGACCTCAAGGGCAAGCGCATCTCCATCGGCCTCAGGGGGCAGAGCGACTGGGGGGTCTTCTCACGGCTGTTCCTCGAATACGGCTACGGCATCACCCCGAAGAACAGCGATATCCGGCACCTGACGCCGGCGGCGCTGACCCAGCAGTTGATCGACGGGGTGACGGACGCCAACATATCCGCCTTCGGCGGCGAGCCCACCATGACCTTCAAGAACTGGCTGATCCCGGGACTGCTGCGCAAATTGGAAGCCGCGGCCAACGCCTCGGGCAAGAAACTGTATTACCTGGGCGTGAGCAAGGAGGCGGTGGACAAGCTCAACAAGAAATTCGGCACCACCTGGCTCCACCTCGAGCTTCCGCCGGGGACCCTGCCCTTGCAGACCGAACCGCTCTCGGTCGCCGTCAACCGGGGCTTCAAGGCGGTGCATCCGGAATTTTCAGAGGAAGCGGCATATAACGTCGTTAAGGCGGTGGCGAAGATTGGCCCTAAAATGAGGGAACTGCATGCCCTGTGGAAGTTATGGTCGCCGGAACTCATGCTGCACGGCCTTTCCGACGAGAACGTGCACCCCGGGGCCAAGCGGGCCTATGTGGAACTCGGCTGGTGGGATAAGGTCAAGAACTATCCGCCGGTCACGTATCCAGGCAACTGATCGCGCCAGGGTTTCCCCGGGCGGGCGCGGCGCCCGGGGATTTTCTCTTCTTGAGAACGGATATTGACGTCCCACATTGCGGAGCGGGCGCCGCCGGCACCAGAGAAGAATGGACAAGACCTGGAGGACAATCCGCCGCGCCGTCGTCGTTTTGTTCTGGTTCGCGGGAATCGGGCTGACCCTGTATATCGGCGTCAACGTCTTCGGATTCATCCGCAATTCGTCGGAGCACTATTCGAACTTTGTATTGGCCATCGTATTCATTTCCGGCCTCATTGCCATTCGCAACGCCATTGACGAGCGGCTCCGCGGTGAAACGGGACTGATTTTTTGGGCGCGGCTGGGGATCGCCGTGGCGGCGATGGCCATCGCTGTCGCGGGCGCCGGCTTTATTCGCCTGTCGGCGATCCGTCTGGAAACGATCCAGCCCTATTTCGACGACTTCGATGTCTTCATGGGGCTGGTGTTCACGGTTGGGGTTTTGCTGCTCACGTGGATCCATTGGGGCCCCTTGCTCACCGGTATCGTCAGCCTGGCCATCCTTTACTTCTTTTTCGGCCACAACATCGAAAGCGTCCTCTTTACCCACCCGGAATACACCGCCGCCTTCGTCGTCAATTACCTGGGGCTGGGGGTCTCGCAGGGATTCTTCTGGTTGGCGCAGCTGGCGGCCGACAGCATTTACTTTCTGATCCTGTACGCGGCGATTCTTCTCGGCGTCGGCGTCCTCAGGATGGTCATCGAGGTGGGCAAGCTAAGCGGCCGCCGCATCAGCGGCGGAGCCGCCTTTCCCGCCCTGATCGGCAGCGGCATCGTGGCGTCGGTTATGGGCCAGGCCGTGGCCAACGTGGTGCTGACGGGGCGGTTCACGATCCCCATGATGAAACGGAACGGGTTCCACGCCTCCATGGCCGGCGCCATCGAGTCGGTGGCCTCCACCTCGGGGCAGATCATGCCCCCGATCCTCGGCCTCGCCGCCTTCATCATGGCGTCCTTTCTGAGTGTTCCCTATATCGACATCGCCCTCGCGGCCCTGATCCCGGCCCTGCTGTTTCTCAGTGGCGTCACCATCGGGGTCCTCGTCTACTCCCGCCGGCACAAATTGCCCAAGCTCGACCAACCGGCCGACATGGCGCTGATCCTGAGGATGCTTCCCGCCTTCGTGGGCTCGTTCGGCGTCGTGCTGACGATGCTTCTTTTGTACTATTCGCCGTCCTTCGCCGGCCTCGTCGGCATCGGGGTGGCGCTGTTTTTCTGCATGTTTCAGGGCAAGTACCGGCCGACCTGGAAAAGCTTCGTCGGGTCGGTGGAAGAGGGCCTGGTCCTGGTGACCCTGCTCTCGCTGCTGTTGATCGCCATCGGGCCCCTGGGCCAGGTCATGATCACGACCAATCTGTCGGGGCGGCTGGGCACGGTCCTGCTCACGGTGCTGCCCGATACCGCCATCGTTCTGCTGATCGGGGGGATGATCGTGTCCCTGGTCCTCGGCATGGGACTGCCGACGCCGGTGGCTTACGTGGTGGTGGCGCTGGCCATCGTGCCCTTCATGCAGCAGATCGGTATTCCCGCCCTGCAGGCACATCTCTTCGTATTCTATTTCGCCGTGTTTTCGACCCTCACGCCGCCCGTGGCCGTCAGCGTCCTGGCGGCGGCAAAATTAGCGGACGCGAGGTTCCTGCAGACCGCCGCCCACGCCATGAAGCTGTCGCTGACCACGTTCATTATCCCGTTTGCCTTTGTTTACAATGCGGAATTGACGGCCTTTCCCAATATTTCCTGGGCCGTCGTTCCGGTGGTGCTGGAGGTGGTGCTCATCCAGTGGACGGTCTCGGTGGCCGCCTACGGCCACATGCGCCGCGCCCTCGGCCGCCTGGAGCGGTGCGCCTTCGCCGCCGTCTCCCTGCTCGGGTTTTCGGCCATGGTCGGTGATCGGATCCTCTTGGATGGGCTTTTCGTCGGGCTCGTGGCGGCGATGGTCGCCTGGGTATGGGTCTTCGCGCCGGCCAAAATATCGCCGCCGGTCGGCGACGAAAGATAGACGGGAAGCGCGGGGGCTCGGTTGGGCGCGCCGGGCGGCCGGATCAGGTTGGCCGGACGAGGAAGAGGACCTGGTCGTATTCCACCAGTCCGCAATCCTCGGCGCCGATCTCGACAATTTTCCCGGCCTGGTCCGCATAGAGCGTGGTGAACAGTTTCATGACCTCGACCAGGCACAGGGGGTCGCCCTTCTTGACTTCCGATCCGACGTCGACGAAGGGATCGGCTTCGGGCTGCGGCTTGCGATAGAACGTTCCCACCATGGGCGATCGGACCTCGACCAGACCGTCGGTCCGGGCGCCGGTCCGCCGCGCCGCGGCGGTGCCCGCCGAACCCGTGGAGTCCCCGGTGGCGGTGACATCCGGGGACGGGGCTCCGCGGGCGGGTGGCCCTGGCGTCCGTATCCCGGAATCCTTACGCGCCGACGTCTGTTCCCCTGGGGCCGACTTGCGACGAATGGCAAGCTTCAAGTCGTCGAGGTCTATGACGAACTCCTCGCACGAACTTGCGTCGATCAGCTTTACGATCTCGGCGATCTCTTTGTAACTCAGCGCCATGGCGCCCTCTTCCGGCTAATCTTCGTCGTCCGGGCCGGTGTCCTGGCCGGACAAGGTCTCGGAGAGACGCGCCGCGGCATCGCGCATGGTTGGAACATGGCGCAGCGCTTCGGCAAGGGTGAGCCGGGCTTCGGGCGCCGAGATGGCGAGACCGGCGCAAATCCGTCCACCTGGACCCGCCACCGGCACCGCCACACAGACCACGCCGGCCAGGAACTCCTGATTGTCCGTGGCCACGGCGCGCTCGCGAATGCGCTCGAGCTCGGCCATAAGCCGGTCCGGCTCGGTGATCGTATTCTCCGTATACCGCTTGAAGGGAACGCTGGTGACCAACCGTTCCCGCTGGCGCCGCGGCTGGTGGCTGAGGAGCAGCTTGCCGATGGAGGTACAATGCAGGGGCACCCGCGAACCGGCGCTGAAATTCAGCCCCAACGGCCACACCGCCTCGACGCGGTCGAGATAAACCACCTGATTCCCGGCCAGGACCCCGAGATTGCAGGTCTCGCCCACCTCTTCCGACAGCGCCTGCAGGATGGCGTGCCGGGGGGCACGTTGGGCAAAGGCGCTCAGCACCTTCAGGGCCAGCTCAACCAGCCGCTGCCCTTCGACAAACCGGCGCGTGCCGGGCTCGCGTCCGAGAAATCCCTGTTCCTCGAGCACCTTGGCGATACGGTGCCCGGTGGGCTTGGGTAGGTCCAGAGCCACGGCAAGATCGGATATCGCCGTTGGCTTGCTGTCCTCGGTTACGCCCTCGAGGATGGCCATGGCCTTGGCGATCGACCCGCCCTTCTCACCCACGCCGCCCGCCGTCCGCCGTCCACGTTTCCGCCCGGACCCATCCACGGCGCCGCCCGGGTGCTCGCCCGGGTACGACGTCCCCGTGGCCGGCCGGGCGCGCCGGGTTACGTCTTCGCCCATGGTCTCCCCGCTGTAGGGCCCTGAAAGCGGCGTTGGGCGCCATCCCCCCAGCCACCGGCGTGCGCCGGGTGGCCGGTCCTCAGGCCGCGCGCGATCGCCGACCGGGCGCCCCGGCGGGTCGGCGAGGCCGTTGGTGAGCGAGTGTGCTTGACAGGTTTCATGGGCCCAGAGATATTAGAAAACGCACATTACGCAATCAATTGTCTTACATGGTGGAATTTTGGCACCCGTGCCGTCGGGAACCCTTGACGACCCGTCCTCCGCAGCAGCGGCGCTGCCGCTGCGGAGGGTGGATGGCCCCGCATCGCCGGCGCGTCCCCTCCTGGCGGGGAAACGGGAAAATCGATCGTATAGTGCACGAATCTCTGGGACAGGACACTAGCAGGCTGCTGAGGAACTGTCATATGCTGCGGCGGGAGGGCGACCGGGCCGTTCGCCGGGCATGGCGGCGACGCCGATGGCGGATTTGAGTCACAACGAATTGCTGGGAAAGGCTATCGCCGTGCGGCGCGTCCTGATTGGCGACCGTGGTGAGATTGCCTTGCCCGTCGTCCGTGCCTGCCGCAAGGCGGGGCGTGTGACGGTCGCCGGCATTCACACCGCGATCCCCTTTCACCGCAGACCCGTCGGCCGCGCCGGGTTCGCCCGGGCCGCGGTTCGCACCGGTCGGGTCGGGCAGGAAATGGTTCACTGAGATGGGTGGCGGGCGAAAGATATCGCTGATCGACGTGACCCTGCGCGACGCCCACCAGTGCCTGTGGGCCACCCGGATGACCACGGCGATGATGAAGGAGGTTGCGCCCCTGCTCGACGACGCGGGTTTCGAAGCGATCGACCTGGTCGGGGGTGCGGTGTTCGACGTCTGCGTCCGTTTCCTTCGCGAGGACCCGTGGGAACGCATGCGCATTCTCAGCGGTTGGGTCAAGAAGACGCCGTTGATCGTGCACCACCGCGGCCAGAGCCTGTTCACGTTCGAGCTTTTCTCCGACGACGTCGTCGAGCTCACCGCCGAGCGCATCTTCGCCAGCGGTATCCGCTACCACACGACCTACGACGCGTTGAACGACATCCGCAATCTCGAGGTGCCCGTGCGGGCGGCCAAGAAGGTCGGCCTCTATGTGGTCGGCGGCTTCGTCTATACCCACAGCCCGGTGCACACCGACGCCTATTACACCAAGAAGATCCGACAGATCGTGAAGCTCGGCGTCGATGCCGTGTTCCTCAAGGATCCGAGCGGCCTGCTGACGCCGGAACGGGTGCAGACCCTGATACCGGCGGCCAAGAAAGCCTGTGGCCGGCTGCCCCTGCAGATCCATACCCATTGCCTGTCCGGACTTGGGCCCTATGTGGCGTTGCGGGCGATCGAGCACGGGGCCGACGTGGTCCACACGGCCACCTCGACCGTGGCCAACGGGGCCTCCCTTCCACCCACGGAATTGTTCGTGTCCAACGCAAGGCGCCACGGATTCGGCGTCGACATCGACCTCGGGTGCGTGAAGGCCGCGGCCGACCGTTTGGCCTACATTGCCGGGCGCGAAGGAAAGCCGGTGGGTTCTCCCAGTGAGTTCGATGCCTTCCATTTCCACCACCACGTACCCGGCGGCATGATCACCAACCTCAAGGCACAGCTCGCTCCCCTCGGCATCGGTCATCGCCTCGACGAGATCCTGGAGGAAGCGGGGCGGGTGCGCGCCGAGCTCGGCTATCCCATCGTGGTCAGTCCGTTCGCCCAGTACATCATCACCCAGGCCGTGTTGAACGTCATGAGCGGCAAGCGGTACGCCACGGTGCCCGACGAGATACGCAAGTATGTCCTGGGATACTATGGCGAGGTCCCGGGACCGATCGACCCCGACCTTCTCGACCGCATCGGCAACGGCGCCGAACCGGTCACCCGCCGCCCGGGCGAGCTCATGGAGCCGGCGCTTGACCGCATCCGCCGCGAGCGCGGCCCGTTCACCTCCGACGACGACCTGCTTTTGGCCGCCTATTACGCGGACGGCGAGGTTGCCGCCCTCAAGAAGGCCGGGCCGATCGAGACCGAATATCCCCTGACCGGCACGCCTTTGCTGACCCTGGTCAGGGAGATCGTCGCCCGTCCCGATATCACCTCTTTCCGCTTGACGGGACGGTCGCCGTGACCAGTACTTACTTTCACGATTTCGCGTATCATACGATCGCGTTTCCCGTTCCCTCGGCAGGAGGGGACGCGCCGGCGATGGGGACCCATCGTCAAGCGTTCCCGACGCCCCGGGGGGCCACCGGGGGGTGTCCCCCCGACACCCGTATGCGGGGGGCCGCCCCCGCGACCCGAAGGGCGGTCTTACGAGGCCCCCGGGGGGGACAAGGGGGGTGTCCCCCGTTTACTTTATGCGGGGGACGCCCCCGCGGCCCCCGGCGTCGTCGCGCGCCGCTTGTGATGCTCCAGCATCACGGCGCGCCGTGCTCCTAGCCGGAAACCTCGCAAGACCGTCGTATGGTACGCGAAATCGTGAAAGTAAGTACTAACTGCCGGGTTCGCCCCGCCGGGCTGCGTCCCGGGTGGACGTGCGTCGGCGACAGACTTTCGAGGGGAGCGCGCACGTGAGTACCAAGCCTGCGATCATCACCGTCGCCATTACCGGGGCCCTGCCGCGCAAGGCCGATAACCCGGCCGTGCCCGTGACGCCGGCAGAGCAGATCGAATCGGCCCATGAGGCCTACGAGGCGGGCAGCGCCCTGGTCCACATCCATGTCCGCAACGCCGACGAATCACCGTCGTCCGACCCGCGGTTGTTCGCCGAGGTCCAGGAGGGAATCCGCAAGCACTGCCCGGATATGATCATCCAGTTTTCGACCGGCGGGCGCGGGCGCACCCAGAGCGAACGCGGCAAGGCGCTGTATTTGAAACCCGACATGGCCTCGCTGGCCACCGGGTCGGTGAACTTCCCCAATCAGATCTACGAGAACCCGCCGGAACTGGTCGAGGGTCTGGCGTCGACCATGCTGGAGAACGGCATCAAGCCGGAGGTCGAAGTCTTCGATGTGGCGATGCTCTATAACGCGCGCAGCCTGGTCGACCGCGGGATGATCGCGGCGCCGGCCCATGTGCAATTCGTCATGGGCATCCCCAACGCCTTGCCGGCC
>JADFHR010000027.1 GCA_022567015.1 Pseudomonadota bacterium | reverse complement strand
CCGGGGCACGAACTTATGGCGGACTGCCAAGCGCGACCGGCACGTGGAGCGTGCCTGCGACAATTTCCTGTTCGTCTTACCGAGGAGATTGCATGACCGGATTTCTGAGGTCGGTCGGTCGGGGGATCTGAGGGGCGGGCAGGTCGATGGAGGCGGCGAGTTGGTCCGGTTGGGTGAGAATGATCTGTCGGCGACGCACGATGACACTTCGTTCGTGCTGCAGTTCGCCGAGAATGACCGTGACGGTTTCCCGGGTGCTGCCGATGATGTTGGCCAGTTCCTGATGCGACAGTTTTACGTCAATCTGCAATCCGTCGGGCGTGAGTCGGCCGTATTTCTCCGCGAGTTCCATCAGCAGATGGACCAGCCGCTCGCGATTGGAGCGAAACAGCAGCGACTTCAGGCGGCGTTCGATTTTTTTGCGTCTCAGACCCATCAAGCGGGAGACACTCAGCGCGACGGCGGGATGCGTCGTCATCAGTCCGGAGACCACGTCCCGGGGAATCATGACGAGGGTGCTGGCTTCCATCGCTTCGGCGAATTCGTCCCGCTGCCCGGAATCGAGCACCGCGAGTTCGCCGAACAATTCGCCGGGATCGATCAGCGCCAGCAGCGCCTGTTTCCCCTCGGCGGTCAAGTGATAGATTTTCACGCGGCCGGATGTCAGCAGGAGGATCGAGTTTCCCGAGTCTGTAGGAAGGTAGATCAGGCTGCTGCGTTTGAAGGTCTTCACCCGGGACCGGGATTCCACCAATTCAAGCTCGTCGGCCGTCAGCCGTTCGAACAGGTCGCAGTTTTTCAAATGCCAGAATCTGTCGTCCATGAAGGCCGGGCCTTGGAAATCGTCGTCAGCAAGACGGTCAAACGTTCGCTGAAGTTGGTGCGCAGACGATGCCTGCGTACCGGAAACGACCGGCTTGACGTCAATCATACGCGATGGCCGGGGCCGCGTCGGCGTGGGCCTGGGCAAAGGCGCCGCCGTTTCTCCGGGGTTGCCTCGGTGCGCACCTCGTCTGGTGGGCCGCCGGCCTCTTGCGCCTTGGCGGCGGGCTCGGCCGGCTCGTCGGGCGCCACGGCCTCGGCCGCCGATTCCTGCTCCTCTTCGCCCCGCTTGCGACGGCGCGGCCGGCGCCGGCGCCGCCGTTTGCCCTCTCCTTCCTCGCCCGCGGCCTGCGGTTCGGCCGCGGGGCGGGCCGCCGTGGGCGCTGCCGATTTGGCGTCCGCCCGGCCCCGCCGCGCCGTCACCTGTTCGATCCGGTAATCCGGCGGTATCAGGGAATCGTCGGCGGCGACGAGGATGGTGAAATTGCCGCGCCGTTCGATGTCGGCCACGGCCACGCGCTTTTGATTGAGGATATAAATGGCGACCGCCGTCGGCACGTGGACGGTTATCTGGCTGGAGCGGCGGCGGGTGGCTTCCTCCTCGAGGGCGCGCAGGACATGCAGCGCCGTTGATTCCGTGGAGCGCTGGACCCCCGTGCCGGCGCAGTGGGGGCAGGGCTGGGAGCTGGTTTCCACGAGACTGGGGCGCAACCGCTGGCGCGACAGCTCGAGCAGCCCGAAGGGGCTGATCCGCCCCAACTGGATACGGGCGCGGTCGTCGCGCATGCTTTCCTTGAGCCGCCGTTCGACCTGGGCGTTGTTGCGCGCCACCTCCATGTCGATGAAATCGATGACGATGAGCCCGGAAAGGTCGCGCAGGCGCACCTGGCGGGCGATCTCGGCGGCCGCCTCCAGGTTGGTTTTCAACGCCGTCTCCTCGATGTTCCGCGCGCGGGTGGCGCGCCCGGAGTTCACGTCGATGGCGACCAGGGCCTCGGTCGGGTCGATGACGATGTAGCCGCCGGCGTCGAGCTGCACCCGGGGATTGTGCATGGCGTCCAACTGGCTCTCCACCTGGAAGTGCTGAATGAGCGACACCCCATTGCTGTCGTAATGTTTCACCCGCTTGGCATGGCTCGGGATGAGGAGCTTTATGAAGTCCTTGGCGGTACGGTACCCTTCCTCGCCGTCGACGATGATCTCCTCGATGTCGCTGCTGTACAGGTCGCGGATGGACCGTTTGATCAGGTTGGCTTCTTCGTGCACCAGGGTCGGCGCCGTCGACTTCAGGGTCAGCTCACGCACGCTGTCCCAGAGCCGCACCAGGTATTCGTAATCGCGCTTGATCTCGGCCTTGGTTCGCTTGGCGCCGGCGGTGCGCACGATGACCGCCATCCCCTTGGAGATGCCCAGATCGCCGAGGAGGGTTCTCAGGCGCTTGCGGTCGGCGCCGGTGGGGATCTTGCGCGAGATGCCCCCGCCGCGCGCCGTGTTGGGCATCAACACGCAATAGCGCCCGGCCAGGGAAACATACGTGGTGAGCGCCGCGCCCTTGTTCCCCCGTTCCTCCTTGACCACCTGTACAAGAAGGATCTGGCGGCGTTTGGTGACCTCCTGGATTTTGTAGTCCCGGCGCGACGGCGGCGGCCTGCGGGCCTCCACCTCCTCGCTGTCGTCACCGCCCACGGTTTCCACGCCGGGGGGGGTATCCTCGTCCTCGTCGGCCGATTTCGCGGCCTCGTCGGCCTTCTCCGCCGCTTCCTGTTCGGCCAGCAGCACCTCGCGGTCGGCGACCGGGATGCGGTAGTAATCGGGATGGATTTCGTTGAAGGAAAGGAAACCGTGGCGATTGCCGCCGAAGTCCACGAACGCCGCCTGCAGGGACGGTTCGACCCTGACTACCTTGGCCAGGTATATGTTGCCTTTGAGCTGCCTTCGGGATTCGACCTCGACGTCAAAATTTTCCAGATGGTTTCCGTTGAGGACCACGACCCGGGTTTCCTCCGGGTGCGTGGCGTCGATGAGCATTCTTTTGGTTGCCATTAATTTCGTCACTCCAGTACGCCGCCGCCCCCGACACTTGGCGTCGGGTGCGGCGGGTACGCATGTTTGAAACGCCGGCGGCGCCTGCGACGAATCCTCCGTTCGCATGAAACGGCGGGGTCACGTTGGGATTCGTTCGCGCTGCCTTGTCCGGCATGGGAAATCCTCGGATATCTTGGGGCGGCCGGGCCATGACGGGCCGATTCAATTGCGGGCCATGACTGGCCGATTCAACTGCCGCCATCCGTTAACATAACGGTAGGGATTTGGTTCGACAATACCTCTTGTCCCTTCGGCCCAGGCGCACAGACCGTTGCCGGCTGTGCGCGGAAGCCGGGTTGACGTTGAGGCACGCCCGGGAATACGGATATATCTCTAAGTCCTACAGCGGGAAGACGCTACATGTGGCGTGATGGTCCAGTCCTGCGTTCGGCCTTTCTGGCTCTGGCGGCGGTGCTCTGCATGGGGTCGGGCCCGCGGCCCGCGGCGGCGGGGCAAACCGTCGTCACCGACCTTCGCGTCGGCGAAAATGCGAAGACGACCCGTTTCGTCCTTGACCTGACCGGTCGCGTCGAATTTCGCGTGTTCACCCTGGCCGACCCCTACCGGGTGGTTATCGACCTGCCGGCGGTGGCTTGGCGTCTGCCGGTGCGTCCCCTGCCCGAAAGGAGGGGACTGTTGGCGAAACTCCGTTACGGCCTGTTCAAGCCGGGCATCTCGCGCGTGGTGCTGGATATGAACGGACCCGCGGCCGTGGACAAGGCGTTCCTGCTGGTGCCCGCGGGCGTTCACGCCTACCGCCTGGTCCTGGACCTGGTGCCGACGAGCCGCGCGGCGTTTCTCAAGCGCGCGGGCCGGCCGGACGCCCGGGCGGCGTCCCTGACACCCGTGCCCGCCCGCCCGCGTCCCGGTTACGGCACGGCCAAGACGGCGGTGCCGCCGCCGCCCCTGCGCAAGCCCCGGCGCGCAGACAAGCCCCGGCGCGCAGAGTCGAAGCCGGTCATCGTGATCGACCCCGGCCACGGCGGCATCGATCCGGGCACCACCAGCGTCGGCGGCATCTACGAGAAACACGTGACCCTCGCCGTGGCCCGCGAAATGAAGGCCCAGTTGGAACGCACCGGGCGGTTCCGCGTCGTGCTGACCCGCGAGCGCGATATCTTCCTCCGCCTGCGCGACCGTGTCGCCAAGGGCCGCGACGCCGGCGCCCGGTTGTTCATGTCCATACACGCGGACGCCATCAAAAACCGCAAGGTGCGCGGCCTTTCGGTCTATACCCTCTCGGAGCGCGCCTCCGACAAGGAGGCGGAGGCCCTGGCGGAGAAAGAGAACAAGGCCGATCTCATCGCCGGCATCGATCTCACCCACGAAACGCCGGAGGTGGCCAACATCCTTATCGACCTGGCCCAGCGCGAATCCATGAACGAATCGGTCCGCTTCGCCTCCCTGTTGATCAAGGAACTGAGGCGCAAAACGCGGGTTCTGCGCCGTTCCCACCGGTTTGCCGGCTTCGCCGTGCTCAAGGCGCCCGATGTTCCGTCGGTCCTTCTGGAGGTGGGATTCCTGTCCAACCGCGAGGACGAAAAGGCCCTCAGGAGCAAGAAATACCGTGCCAAGCTGGCCGCCGCCGTGGTGCGCGCGGTGGACGGATATTTTGCCCGCGTGGAAGAGGCGACGCGAAAATAAGGCGCCGCCTCGAAAGGCCGGAAACGGCCTCTCCGGGCCGGTGAAACTTTGACCGACACGGCCATAACTCGGCCACATTCTGAGGGTATCGTAACCATATATCTGAATCGTCCGCTTCGGTTATGGTTCGCACGAACCAAGCATTCCGCCGTGGTGCGCCTAATACCAAGGGACGCTGATCATGACCCGACGAGCCGGCTTACCAAGGTTTTCGGCCCTAAGCGTGCGCGACGCCGTCCGAAAGCCTTGGTAAGCCGCCGTTGCGGTCGCGTATGCGGCCCGTCGGAGGGCGTCGAAAAGTTTTGACGATGCGCCGCATCGCCTGCAACTTTCCTCCTGCCCGACGAGCCGCCTACGCGCTCTCTATGAGTCATGATCAGCGACCCTTGGTATAAGCACCGCCGGGGCCTCGGCCCCGATACCGGCTCCCCGGGCCCGGCGCCAGGAGGAAGGCTCCTTGGCGACGGCCCGATGACCCCACGTTGAGTGCCTCATGGTAAGAATTGCCGCCACCGTTCTTGGCATTTTGGTGATTGTCGCCATCCTCGGCGTGGGCGGGGCGCTTTTCGTGTTCCAGCACTTCGGACGCGACCTCCCCGATTACACCCAGCTTGCCGATTACCAGCCACCGGTGATGACCCGTGTGCATGCCGGCGACGGGCGGCTGCTGGCCGAGTACGCCATCGAGAAGCGTGTCTTCGTGCCCGTCAAGGCCATGCCGCGGCGGGTGGTGCAGGCGTTCCTCGCCGCCGAGGACAAGAATTTCTATTACCATCCCGGCATCGACGTGATCGGCGTCTTGCGGGCGGTGCTGACCAACGTCAAGAACATCGGCCAACAGCGCCGCCCCGTCGGCGCCTCCACCATCACCCAGCAGGTGGCCAAGAATTTCCTGTTGAGCAACGAGGTGTCCTGGGATCGCAAGATCAAGGAGGCGATCCTGGCGTTTCGCATCGAACGCGCCTTTTCCAAGGACCGGATCCTGGAGCTCTACCTCAACCAGATCTACCTGGGCTTCGGCTCCTACGGCGTGGCGGCGGCGGCGCTGAACTATTTCAACAAGTCCCTGGATGAGTTGTCGATCGCCGAGGCCGCCTTCCTCGCCGCCCTGCCCAAGGCGCCGAACAATTACAATCCGCTTCTCTACCCCGAAGCGGCCAAGGTGCGCCGGGACTGGGTCATCGGGCGCATGTTGGCGGACGTGTCCATCACCGTGGACGAGGCGGTGCGGGCCAAGGCCGAGCCCATGGCCGTGCACCGGCGCTCCGAGATCGAATTCGTCGACGCCGAGTATTTCGCCGAGGAGGTGCGCCGGGAGCTCCTCGGCCGCTATGGCGAGACCCAACTGTACAAGGGCGGACTGTCGGTGCGCACGACCCTGGATCCCGGGCTTCAGGCCATCGCCGCCCGGGTGCTGCGCCAGGGGCTCGAGGCCTACGACCGGCGCCACGGCTGGCGCGGACCGATCACCCGCTTCGAAGACACCGCCGAGGGGGGCGTCGCGTGGGCGGAAAAGCTGGCCCGGTTGCAGGCGCCGCCGGGGATTGGCGAATGGCGGATGGCGGTGGTGCTGGCCCTCGACAAGGCCGGGGCCGACATCGGCTTCGCCGATGAAACCCGCGGCCGCATCCCGTTGGCGGGACTGAAGTGGGCGCGGCCGTGGCAAAAGGAGCAAAGGCTGGGGCCGCGGGTGCGCCGTCCGGCGGACGTTTTGGGTCCCGGCGACGTGGTTGCCGTGGCGCCGCTGGAGCCGGAAGCCGCCGCCGCCGATGCCGGGAGCGGCGCCCTGGCGCGCCCGTCCTTCAGCCTGCGGCAGATCCCGGATATCAACGGCGCGCTGGTGGCGCTGGACCCCCACACGGGACGGGTGCTGGCCATGGTCGGCGGGTACTCTTTCGCGGCGAGCGAATTCAACCGGGTCACCCAGGCCATGCGCCAGCCGGGCTCGGCCTTCAAGCCCATCGTCTATCTGGCGGCGCTGGACTACGGGTTCACGCCGTCCACCCTGATCCTGGATGCGCCCTTCGTCATCGACCAGGGGCCGGGGCTGCCCAAATGGCGCCCCGCCAACTACACCAAGAGGTTCTACGGACCCAGCACCATGCGCTTGGGGATAGAGAAGTCCCGTAACCTGATGACCGTGCGCCTGGCCCAGACCATCGGCATCGACATGGTCGCCGAGTACGCCGAACGGCTGGGCGTCGTCGACCTGATGCCGAGGCGGCTGGCCATGGCGCTCGGGGCCGCGGAGACGACGTTGCTCCGGCTGACCACCGCGTACGCCATGCTGGTCAACGGCGGCAAGCGGATCACGCCCAGTCTGATCGACCGCATCCAGGACCGCCATGGGCGCACCGTGTTCCGCCACGACACGCGCGTCTGCGAAGACTGCCGCGCCGATGCGTGGACCCGCCAGCCGGTGCCGGTCGTACCCGACACCCGCGAGTCCGTAACCGATCCCGCCAGCGCCTATCAGTTGGTGTCCATGCTTCGCGGCGTGGTCGAGCGCGGCACCGGCAGGCGCGTCAAGGCGGTCGGCAAGCCGCTGGCGGGCAAGACCGGGACCACGAACAACACCTTCGACACCTGGTTCATCGGCTTCTCGCCCGATCTGGCGGTGGGCGTGTTCGCCGGCTTCGACCGGCCCCGCACCTTGGGCCGCGCCGAGCAGGGCGCAAGCGTCGCCGGCCCGATCTTCCGCGATTTCATGGCCGCGGCCCTCGCCGGGAAGCCGGCCATTCCCTTCCGCGTCCCGCCGGGCATCCGTCTGGTGCGGGTCAACGGGCTCACCGGGCGGCTGGCGCGGCCCGGGGATCGCGGCGTCATCCTCGAGGCCTTCAAGCCGGGCACGGTCCCCACGGGAACGTCCGAGATCGTGGAGGGGGTCAGCATCGGTCCCCGGACCACCGGCACCGGAGGGCTGTACTGAGTACCTCCTATAGTGCCCCGCCCCGGCGCGGGTGTCTTGTGCCGGCGCGGCCATTCCGGGTAAAACCCGGAGACCCTCGTCCCCGGGCCGAGCTCACCGACGGAGACCGCACCCATGCGCGCGGAAATCGAAGCCATCACCGAAGAGATCAAGCAGACCCTGGAGCTGCTGAGGAGGCACCTTTGACTACGACGCCACCGCCCGCCGTCTCCAGGAGCTGAACGCCAAGGCCGAGGATCCGAACCTGTGGGACGATTCCACCCGGGCGCAGGCCCTGATGCGCGAACGCACGCGCCTGGAAAACAGCCTGGGCGCCATCGACACCCTGGCGCGCGACCTGGCCGACAACGTGGAGCTGGTGGAACTGGGCGAGGCGGAGGGCGACACGGACGTGGTCGGCGAGGCCGAGGCGGCATTGGTCGCGTTGCGCAAGAAAGCAGCCCAGGCGGAGGTGCAGACCCTGCTGTCGGGCGAGGCCGACGCCAACGACTGTTTTCTCGAGGTCCACGCCGGGGCCGGCGGCACCGAGGCCCAGGATTGGGCCGGGATGATGGTGCGCATGTACAGCCGCTGGGCCGAGCGGCGCGGCTACACGGTGGCGTGGCTGGAAGAAAGCCCCGGCGAGGAGGCGGGCATCAAGTCGACCACCCTCAAGGTGACGGGGCATAACGCCTACGGCTGGCTGAAGACGGAAAGCGGCGTGCACCGGCTGGTCCGCATCTCGCCCTTCGATTCCAGCGCCCGGCGCCACACCAGCTTCGCGTCCCTGTGGGCCTATCCGGTGGTCGACGAGACCATCGAGATCGAGATCCTGGACAAGGACCTGCGCGTCGACACCTACCGCGCCTCGGGCGCCGGCGGCCAGCACATCAACAAGACCGACAGCGCCGTGCGCATGACCCATCTTCCCACCGGCATCGTGGTGCAGTGCCAGAACGACCGCTCCCAGCACAAGAACCGGGCCGCCGCCATGGCCATGCTGAAGGCGCGGCTGTATGAGCAGGAGCTGCAGAAGCGCGAGGCCGAGCTCCGCGCCGGCCACGAGGCCAGGACCGACATCGGCTGGGGCCACCAGATCCGTTCCTACGTCCTGCAGCCCTATCAGATGGTCAAGGACCTGCGCACCGGCGTCGAGACCAGCAACACCCAGGCCGTCCTCGACGGCGACCTGGACGACTTCATGGCCGCCGCCCTGGCGGCCCGCGTCACCGGCGGCGGGGCGGCGTCCGGGGGCTCCGGCTGAGCGGACGCCGGTTTCCCCGTCAGTGACGACGGCCGCCGGTAAACGGGCACCTACTGCAGCAGGATCTCGCGGAACAGCACGTTCCGCGCCTTGGCGGGCTCCAGGGCCGTGTTGAGGATACTCAGGAAGCCCTGGCGCAGCTTGTCGGTCCCCGCCTTGCCGACCAGGTCCTGGCGTTCGTGGTCGCGCAGGAAGGCCTGGAAGGCGTCCACGACCTGCGTCTCCACTTCGGCCAGGCGGGCCATGTCCGGCTCGGACACCATCGCCACGGCGCGCAGTTTTATGAACGGCGAACGGCAGCGCCCGGTTTTCAAATCGACCAGAAGCACCGGGAACTCGTATTGGACCGGCGGGCCGGGCAGCTCCACGGTCACCCTCTTCTGTCCGCCGCCGATCAGGGAATCCAGGGCGCCGGTGAAGACCAGCGCCACCCCGCCGCCGACCAGGAACAGGGCCGCGGCGCCGGTGATGAGCAGCGTCCTGCTGATGGTCAGCATCGCGCGAATGCCCTTGGCCGGTTTGGAGTCCGCTTCCCCGGCGTCCCCGGGGGTTTCGCCCTCGGCGCCTTCGGGCTTTTCGTCTTCGCTTTCCTCGGGGGCGTCGTCCTTGGTGTCGTCGTCGGCCATTGTGTTCTCCTGGGTCTCTATTCTTTGCGGCGTCGAGGGCGGCGCGCGCCGGCGGTGTACTGTTATATTGGCATTACGCTTGGACCCCGTTCTCCCGCCGTCCGTTGTCGCCCGACCGCCGGTCCGCCACCGCCCGTGCCGGGGCTTCGATCAGGTCGACGAAATGGCGGTGAAGGCGCCCGGCGGTGGCCGTCACCTTTTCCTTCAGCGCAACGAAGTCGACGGCGCCGCCGACCCTGGCCAGGGTCTCGTGCAGGCCTTCGGGAATTTCGCCGTCCGCTTCCCGGCGCGACTCGTCTTCGATGGTCAGGCGCAGCAGGCCCTGGATGGCCTGCCACAGATCCAGGCCCTCGATCAGATCGTCGGCGACCGGGGCCGCCAGAAGGCCGGTGTCGCGGAGGCGCCGCAACGCCGTCCTGGTGTTCGGCGACAGGATCTCCGGGTGGGCGTGGGCGTGTTTGAGTTCCAGGTACTGGGTGATGAACTCCACGTCGACCAGGCCCCCGCGCAGGTGCTTCACCTTCCAGATGAGATCGGTGTGGTGTTCGCTGTCCATGCGCGCCCGCATCTCGGCCACGTCGGTGAGCAGCGTCCCGGCGTCCCGGGACCGGGTCAGGGTCTCGCGGAGGGCCGTGTCCACCAGCCCGTGCAAGGCGGCCGGGCCGGCGATCACGCGGGCCCGCGTCAGGGCCATGTGCTCCCAGGTCCAGGCCTCTTTTTCGTGATAACGGACAAACGCCTCGTGGCTGCAGGCGATGGGTCCGACGCTGCCCGACGGACGCAGCCGCATATCCACCTCGTAAAGCCGCCCTTCGGCGGTTTGCGCGGTGACGGCGCCGATCAGGCGCTGGCTCAGGCGGGCGAAGTACTGGCTGGGCGGCAGGGCCTTGGGCCCGTCGGAGGCCGCGGCGCCTTGCTCGGCGGTGTAGATGAATATCAGGTCCAGGTCCGAGGTGGCGGTCATCTCGCGCCCCCCCAGCTTGCCCATGGCGACGATGGCCATGGCGGAGCCGGCGACGCGGCCGTGCTGGCGGGCGAACTCTTTCTCGACGCGCGGCTGCAGGCGGCTCAGGGCCGCCTCGGCGATGTTGCTCAGCGCCGCGGCGGCGGCCCTGGGCGCCAGGTGGCCGCGCAGGCTTTGCACGCCGACCTGGAACTTGCGGTCGTTGGCCCAGCGGCGGCTGTTGTCCAGCACGTCCTCGAAATCCCCGGCCTGGTCGAGCAGGCCGTCGAGCTCACCCGCCAGCGCCGCGGGCGGCGGCGGCGCATCGAAGAAGTCGGCGGTAAGGACGCTCTCCAGGACCGAGGGCCGGCGGCTCAGGTGCGCCGCCAATCTGGGCGCCTGGCCCATGATCTCGGCCACCAGGTCGAGCAGGTGGGGATTGGAATAGAACATGGAGAAAAGCTGCACCCCGGCCGGCAGCCCGGAAAGGAACTCGTCGAATTTCAGGAACGCCTTGTCGGGCTCGGGGGTGCCGGCAAGGGCCTTGAGCAGCGCCGGCATGAGTTCCGTCAACAGTTCTCGCGCGCGGGTGCTGCGCATGGCGCGGTAGCGCCCGTGGTGCCAGCCGCGTACCGCGGCGTCGACGGTTTGCGGGTTCTTATACCCCAGGCGCCCGATGGTGTTGATCGTTTCGGGGTCCGCCTCGCTGCCGGTGAACACCAGATTGCCGGCGGCCAGGCCTTGGGCGCCGAGGGCGGGCGCGTGCTCGAACAGGTCCGAATAATGGGTTTCGACCCGCCTGAGGTGCGCCAGCAGGTCCGATCCGAACGCCTGTGCATCGGCATATCCGAGGAACGCCGCCAGGTCCCGCAATCCGGCCTCGTCGGCGGGCAGGGTGTGGGTCTGCTCGTCGTCCACCATCTGCAGCCGGTGCTCGACCCGGCGCAGGTAGCGGTAAACGGCGATCAGGTCGTCCGCGGTCTGCGGCGCGATGCGGTCCTTGGCGGCCAGGGCGCGCAGGGCGTCGACGGTGGCGATGCAGCGCAGTTCCGGTTCGCGGCCGCCCCAGATGAGCTGCTGGGTCTGGACGAAGAACTCGATCTCGCGGATTCCCCCGCGGCCGAGCTTGATGTTGTGCCCGGCCAGCGCGATGGTGCCGCCGCCCCGGTGGGCGTTGATCTGGCGCTTGATCGAGTGGATGTCCTGGATGGCGGCGAAATCCAGGTTCTTGCGCCAGACGAAAGGCGTCAGCCGTTCGAGGAAGGCGGCCCCGGCCTCGCGGTCGCCGGCCACCGGGCGCGCCTTGATCATGGCGGCGCGTTCCCAGTTCTGACCCAGGCTTTCATAATAGGTTTCCGCGGCCAGCGCGGACAGGGCCACGGGCGTCGCCCCGGGGTCGGGGCGCAGCCTGAGGTCGGTCCGGAAGACATAGCCGTCGGCCGTGCGCTCTTCCATCAGGCGCACGAAACTGCGGGTCAGGCGCACGAAATGATTATGCAGTTCTTCGGGCCGGTCGGTGCGGACGCGGTCGGTGTCGTAGAGCACGATGAGGTCGATATCGCTGGAATAGTTGAGCTCCCGCGCGCCCAGCTTGCCCATGCCGAGGACCACCAGTCCCGAACCCTTTTCGGGGTCGTCGGCATCGGGCAGGGTGAAGGCGCCCCCGGCGGCGGCGGCGCGCAGCAGATGCCCTGCGGCGCGGCTGAGCGCGAGCTCGGCGAAATCGGAAAGCGCGCCCGTGACCTGCTCGAGGGACCAGGCGCCGGCGATGTCGGCCACCGCCACGGCGAGGGCCACCCGCCGCTTGGCGACGCGCAGATCGCGGGCCAGCCGGTCGCCGTCGAGACCGTCGTTGCCGGCGCGCCTCAGTCCGCTCATCACCCCGGCGCAGGCGGCGTCGGGGCCCTCGGTCAGAATCTCGCGCAGGAACCCGGGGTCCTTCACCGCCGAGAGCGTAAGGTGGAGGCTGTTGCCGAATACCGCTTCCAGCAGGCGGCGGCCGCCGGCGTCCCGCATGACGGCTTCGGCGAAGTCGGTGAGGCCGGAATCGCCGGCCTGGGCGACGGCCTCGCGCCAGCGCTCGAACCCCAGCGCCGCGCGGTCGGGGTTGGCGGCATGGGGAAGGTTGCTTTGCCCGGTTGCAAAGCAAAAAAGGCGCATTTTCAATTGCTCCGATTTGCCGCACACTGCGTCAACCTGCGACTTCGGTCAAGACGCCGACGGGGGGAAAGGAGAGTCCGCTGATCAGGTACACGTTCCGGGGCGTGGTCCACCTTCTGGGCGGGCTGGCCGCGGGCTTCGCGATCATCCTGGTGGTCGCCGCCTGGCGCCTGTCCTCGGGGCCGGTTTCGCTCGCCTTCCTTTCGCCCTACATCGAGGACGCGTTGAACGCGGACCGCCAGGCTTTTCGCATCCGCCTGGACGATACCATCCTCACCTGGGCCGGGTGGGAGCGCACCCTCGACATCCGGGCGCTCAACGTCCGCGCCATCGGGCCGGACGGAAGGCTCATCGCCAGCGTGCCCGAACTGTCGCTCTCGTTAAGCACCAGGGCGCTGATGCGCGGCATGCTGGCGCCGGCGAGCATCGAGCTGTTCCGCCCCAAGTTACGGCTGCTGCGCCACCGTGACGGCCGGTTCCAGATCGGTTTCGACATCGACCAGAGCGCATCGGACGCGGTGTTCAAGCGGGTGCTCCTTGGCCTGCTGTCGCCTCCCGATCCCGACCGCGCCATCGGCTACCTGTCGCGGTTCACCATCGTCGACGCGGACCTGACCATCGAGGACCGGCGCCTGAACATGTCGTGGAAAGCGCCGGCGACCGGGCTCACCCTCAGGCGCGACGCCGCCGGCATCACGGGCGAAGCCTCCCTGGCCCTGGACGTAGACGGACAAAAGGCCCAGGTCGCGGTCCTCGGCGCCTATCGGGCCGACACCGGACGGCTCGACCTGGAGGTTGATTTCAGCGAGATTGTTCCCGCCGTCTTTTCGCGCATTTCCCCCGAGTTCAAGCCCCTTGGCGCCTTCGACCTGCCGCTGGAAGGCACGCTTACCCTTCGCATGATGGCCGATGGCGCGGTGGAGACGGTGGGCTTTGACCTCAGCGGCGGCGCCGGTCAACTGGTGCTGCCGGGGCCGCTCGCGCAAAGGCTGGACGTGGCGAGGCTGGAACTCAGGGGCCGCTACGAAGGTGCCTCCAAGGTGTTCGAGGTCGACGAGCTGTTCGTCGACCTGGGCGCGGAGGGGACGCTGTTCCTACCCGCGCCCACCGGTCACCGGATGCCGCTGAGATCGGCGCGCCTCCGCGCCCGCTACCTGGGGCCTGAAAAGCGCCTGGAGGTGTCCGCCCTCGACCTCGATCTCCACGGGCCGACGGCCAGCCTCAGCGGCGTCGTCGACGGCGTCGGGGGCGAAACGGTTATCCGGGCCCAGGGGGTGCTGCGCAACATGGCGGTGGATGATTTTCCCCGCTACTGGCCGCGGGCCTGGGGACCCGACGCCCGGGAATGGTCCGTGGCCAACCTTTCCCGCGGCGTCGTCTCCGAAGCGCGCGCCACCATCGAACTGCGCGCCGACGGGAGCGGCGGCTACCGAATGGAGTCGGTGACCGGCGGCCTGGACTTCAACGGGGTGACGGTGGATTACCTGGCGCCCATGCCCAAGGTCCGCAAGACCCGCGGCACGGCGAAGTTCAACCAGGAGCGTTTCGATATTCTGGTGACCGGCGGCGAGGCCATGGGCCTGAGGTTGAGCAAGGGCAGCATCGATCTGACCGGCCTCGACCAGACCGACCAGTTTGCCGACATCGACCTCTTGATCGACGGGCCGGTCAAGGATTCCCTCAGGCTGATCGACTACGAACCCCTGCGTTTGGCTTCCACCGTGGGGATCACGCCGGCCGCCGCCGGCGGCACCGCGGCCACCCGCTTGAAGCTGCGCTTCATCCTCGAACGCGCCCTGACCAGGGACCAGGTTCGGGTCTCGGCGACGTCGAAGTTGCGGGATTTCTCCCTTGCCGGCGTCCTGTTGGGCCGGAGTATCCGCGACGGCCGGCTCGACCTCAAGGTGGACAAGAAGGGGATGGACGTGACCGGCCAGGTCAAACTGGGCACCATTCCGGCCGCATTCGCGTTGCGCCGCAATTTTGCCGACAAGCCCCCTTTCCGCGCCCGCTACGAACTCAAGGGCCGTGTCACCGAGGCCCAGCGGGTCGGCGAACTGGGCATCGACTTCGCCCCCTTTTCCGCCGACTTCATCAAGGGGCCGGTGGACGCGACGGTCCGCTTCACCGTCTTCGACGATAACAGCCGCCGGGTGGAGGCCACCCTGGACCTCGCCGACCTCGCCGTCGCCTATCCCGCCCTGAGGTGGCGCAAGGACGCGGGGATCAGCGGCACGGCCGAGGTGTTGGTCAACCTGGAAGGGGACGACATCGTGGATATCCCGCGGTTCGCCGTCACCGCCGGCGACCTGACCGTCAACGGCTCGGCCAGGTTCGCGGACGACGGGACCGGGCTCGAGCGGGTCGACTTCACCCAGGTCTCCTATGGCAGGACGGACATGATGGGGACGCTGACGCCGGCACCGGACGGCGGCTGGACGGCCAGCTTCCACGGCAACAGCTTCGACCTGGAACCCTTTTTCGACGATCTCGTGCGCGGCCCCCCGGGCCGGGCGGGGGCGGACGAAGGTGCCGCGCCGCGGTACACGCTGTCGACCGATCTGGACCGGGTATGGCTGGGGCCGGATCGCCAGATACGGCGCGTCGTGGGAACCCTGGTGCAGGACGGCGGCCGGTGGCGGACCGTCCGTCTGCGGGGCTTGGTGGCGGCCACCGCCGACAAGGGGTTTGCGATCACCATCGACTCCACCGACGACGGCAAGCGCAGCCTGTCCATCCGCGCCGATGATGCGGGGGCGACGCTCAGAACCTTCAACTTTTATGAGAACATGGTCGGTGGCACCCTGACCATCTCCGGGACGTTCGACGATGCCCTCCCGGGCAAGCCGCTGCACGGGCGGGTCACGATCAAGAACTACAACGTGGTCAAGGCTCCGGCCCTGACCCGGCTGGTCAGCATCCTGGCCCTTACCGGCGTCGTCGACGCCTTGCGGGGCAAGGGACTCAGCTTCACCGTGCTGGAGGCGCCGTTCACCATTAATGACGGAATGCTGAAAGTCACCGATGCCAAGGCGACGGGCCTGTCCCTGGGGTACACCGCCGGCGGCACCATCGACATCGACGCCGAAATGGTGGATTTCGAGGGCACGGTGGTGCCGGCCTATGTGATCAACAGCGTGCTCGGCCACATTCCGCTTTTGGGAACCCTGTTCACCGGCGGCGAGAAGGGCGGCGGCGTCTTCGCCGCCACCTACCGGATGACCGGTCCCATGGACGACCCCGAGGTCTCGGTGAACCCGCTGTCGGTCCTGGCCCCGGGGTTCCTGCGCAATTTCTTCCGAATCTTCGGCGGCGGGGAGGGCACCTCGGAACCTCCCCAGGAAAAGGACTACTTTCCCGAGAACTAGCGGCCTGCATCAGCTAAAGTGCACCCATACGACCATTTTCCCCGTTTCCCCGGCACGCGGGGAGGCGCCGTCTCTATGGGTCATGATCAGCGACGCTTGGTATAAGGCCCGGCGGGCGCGTCCGTCCACGGAAACAGATGCTCCAGAGATGATCCCAGTTTGCGAGAGGACCGGCCGCCGACTCGCGGTGGCCGACACCGGGGTGGGCAGCGCCTCCGAGAACATCCGCATCGACCGCGCGCGGCTCGGCGCCTATTATCGGGAAATGCGCTAGAAGAGCATCTTGCGCAAGTAGTCGAGGCGACCGGAGAGAAGGAGCCGGGTTCCCGAATACCGCATGACCTGTTGAATGCGCGCTCGGTAGGCTGGGTGGTAACAATGGTCGGGACAGTGTTTGCACGCCGGCTTGGGTTCCAACGGACAAGTTGATCGCTTTGTGAAAGCGTGGGCCAGCAGCTTGGAGCACTCCGCGCATAACTCGACCGGTGAGCCGACGATCGCCTCCACATCGTGCGTCTTAAGAACGATCGCGCACCTCGGGGTATCGGCGTGCTTCCTGGCGCAGTAGACGCCGATGAACTCAGCGAGCGTCTTCAACCCATGGATCAGTTCTTCATCCATGCGTACAGTCACTTATGCTCCGTGGTCCAGGGGCGCGAGTACACCGCAAGGGGACGGCACCTTTTTCTCGCACGCAGCGCGTGGGGCGCCGAGACACAATAGGCGATTCCCCGGAAAGTCCGACCTCGGCGGCTCCTCCGACCGTGCGTATCATAGCCCATCGAGCCGACAATCACGAGAACCTGCATCCTGGTAAGACGACGCGTGCCCAGACGCAAGGGCAATAGCGAGGACGTGCTCAGCGCAGCCAAGGTTCCCCAGCGACCCCGCGGACGGATTTTTTCTCCCGGCAAATCCGGTTTGTACCCATCGACGAGGCCAAACGGGTGTCTAATACATAACGTTGCCGGACCCCAGTGCGCCGACTTGCCAGTCGAAGGCGAGCGCATAGACTGCACGCTCAAAGGTTGGTTCGGTCCGCGGAGGGTTCGCGTTAGGATTCCGCCGGACTGCCCCGAACAGCGTCGCTACAGGCATATCTCCCCTCCGTGGCGGCTGCGGTTGTCTCGTCGTCCTTGGGCACCCTCGGTTGCCCTTGAGCGGCGGGGAAACGGACCCGGCGGATACCTTCCGTGCGCGGCTTGCATTGATCAGGAGCATAGAGTCATGGCTTTGGCACGAGATATGAGCACGGCGCAACTCGCCTTTGGGGTCGAGGGTGTGTCGTTAGACCAGTTCCTTGTCATTCGCTACCGCGGTAGCGAAGGGCTTTGCCAACTGTACCGGTTCGAAATCGAACTGGCCTCCAGCGAGTCGTCTGTGACCTTCGACGATATCGTCGGAAAACCGGCCGCGCTGAGCATCGCCAACAAGTACGGGCACCGCTGGTTCCACGGAATCGTCAGCCGGTTCGAGATGACCGGCGAGACCGTCGGGCAGACGTATTACCGCGCGGAACTCGTACCGGGCCTGTGGCTGCTGACCCACCGCTACAACTCGCGCATTTTCCAGCAAAAATCCATCAAGGACATCATCACTCAGGTTATCACCGACGGTGGAATCGAGTCCGATCGGTTCGACGTCAATGGGTTGACGCGTACCTACCCGGCCCTTGAATACTGCTGCCAGTACCGCGAAACGGATTACAACTTCATCTGCCGGCTCATGGAGCAAGAGGGCATCCGGTGGTACTTCGAGCAGTCTCAAGAAGGGGCGAAGCTGATCCTTTCCGATGTCGACACCTACGCGACCATCGAGGGAAAAGCGGAGTTACCCTATCACGCCCCCACGGGCATGAACGTACCCGAGGAGCACGTGTTTCGCCTGAGAATCGGGCAATGCGTTCGCCCCGGCGCGGTGGTGCTCAACGATTTTAACTTCAAGAACCCCCAGCTTAACCTGCAATCGAAGGCCGACTGCGGGCGCGACACGGGGCTCGAGTTCAGCGACTTTCCCGGTGAATACGTCGAGCAGGGTCAAGGCGGCGATATCGCCGCGTTGCGGGCGAAGGAGTTCGAATCGGGGCGGGTCTCCGGTTTTGGCCAGAGCAACTCACCTCGTCTGGCTGTCGGTCGAACTTTCAAGCTCGTCGAGCACCCCTCCGAGCCGGTGAACGCCTCCTACTTGATTACCTCCATGACGCACCAGGGTAAGCAGGCCACCACGCGGACTT
>JADFHR010000224.1 GCA_022567015.1 Pseudomonadota bacterium | reverse complement strand
GCGGCTTCCTTCGGGGCCTCGGCGGCCGTCCGCTTGGCCTCGGCGGCCTTCTTCTTGGCCTCGGCGGCGTCCTTCTTCGCATCGGCGGGCATTGGATGGGGCGATCCGTCGAGGAGTTGTTGGCGCCGGATTTCCTCCAGGCCGGGAAGCGACTCCTCGGCCTCGGCCGGCTTTTCCTCGGCTATGGCGGCCTTCCTCTTGGCCTCGGCGGCCTCCTTCTTCGCCTCGGCGGGCATTGGATGGGGCGATCCGTCGAGGAGCTGTTGGCGCCGGATTTCCTCCAGGCCGGGAAGCGACTCTTCGGCCTCGGCCGGCTTTTCCGCGGCTTCGGGCGGGGTTTTCTCGGCGGCGGCGGGCTTCGCCTCTCCCGTTCCCCGGAGCAGCACGATCGAGATGCGGCGGTTGCTGGGATGGATGGGGTTGTCGGGGACAAGGGGTTCGGTGGCCGCCATGCCGACCACCCGGGAAACCCGTTCGAACGGCACCCCGAACTCAAGCAGGGCGCGCCGGCTGGCGTTGGCGCGGTCCGCCGACAGCTCCCAGTTGGAGTACCCGTTTCGGCTGATGTATCTGAGGGCGTCGGTGTGGCCGGAGATCTTCAGCTTCTGGGGCATTTTGGCAACCACCTTGGCGACCAGTTCGAGGATTTTCCGGGTATGCGCGTACATGTTGGCGCTGCTCTTGGGAAACATGGCCAGGCCTTCCTGGTCGACGATCTGGATGCGCAGCCCTTCGGGGGTGTTCTCGACGAGCAGGCTGTCGGCGAGCCGCTCGAGGCTGGGGATGCCCTGGATGGTTTCGCGCAGCTCTTTCTCGGCCTTCTCGAACTGTTCTTCCTCTTGTCGTTCCGCCAGTTTCCGGGCCTTGGATTCCGCCGTCTCCTGGTCTTGACCGGCGCCGGAGCTTTCCTCGGCGGTTTCCTCAACGGTCTCTTCGCCGCCCGCGTCGCCCGCCTTCGGCGGCGGAAGATCGATGCTGACGCTGGCCCTGGCGGTAACGTTTTTCATGGCCCCTTCCTCGAGGATGGTCGCGCCGCCGAGGATGTCTCCGGCGCCGCTGGTATCCCGGGAAAGGGAAATCGGGGCGAAGTAATTGGCGATGCCCTCCAACTGATCCTGGGTCACCGCGTTGAGCAGCCACAAGAGCAGGAAGAACGCCATCATCGCCGTCACGAAGTCGGCATAGGCCACCTTCCAGGCGCCGCCGTGATGGCGATGCTTGCCTTTCTTGCCCTTCTTGATGATGATCGGCTGGACTTGCTCCGCCATGGCCCGGGACTATCCAGTCGACGGCAGGTTCTGCACCATCTCCTCCACTTCGGCAAAGGTGGGCCGGACGTTGGAATTCAGGGTCTTGCGGGCAAATTCGATGGACACCTGGGGCGCATACCCCTGCATGTGGGCGATGATTCCCGTCTTGATGCATCCCAGGTATGAGGAGTCGGCGCCGAAGGTCTGCTCGACGGAGCTGGCGACGGGGCCAACAAGCCCGTAGGACATGAGAATCCCGGCGAAGGTTCCAACCAGGGCGGCCCCGATGAGTTGGCCCAGGACCTCGGGGGGCTCGGTGATGGAACCCATGGTGTGGATGATACCGAGCACGGCGGCGACGATCCCCAGCGCCGGCAATCCGTCGGCCATGGTGTGTATAGAACCGGATATGGCGTCGAGTTCGTTGTGGTGGATCTCAAGCTCCTGTTCCATGATCGCCTCGACCTCGTGGGCGTTCTTGGTGCCGAGGGTGAGCAGGCGCAGGTAGTCGCACACGAACTCCAGCGCGTGGTGGTCCTTGAGGAAGGTGGGAAATTCCCGGAACAGCGGGCTTTCGTCGGGGTTTTCCACGTGGGATTCCAGGGCCAGATCCCCCTTGGTCTTGGCCAGCTTGAACAGCGCAAAGAGGACGCCCAGCAGTTCCATGTAGGCGGCCCTGTTGTATTTGGGGCCCTTGAACAGGGTGCCGAGCGCCATTCCCGTCCCCGCCAGCACCGGTTTGGCGTTGGCGATGAGGAAACCGCCGATGCTGGCGCCGAAGATGATGACGAACTCGAAGGGCTGCCATAGAACGTCCAGGTGGCCGCCGGGCGCCATATACCCGCCGATCACGCTGGTGAAGACAATCACCGCTCCGATGACGAAGAACATGCGGAATCCTCAAGAACCTGTCGCCGGGCCGCCCGTGGGGCAACGCACACGCCGCCACGCGCGCATTGTCTTCTCTTGCCCGCCGGCTATAGTCTTTACCTTGGTGAAGAGTACGCACTCGACCCTCAACAAATCGTAAACCATCGTCGCGAATGCGCATTTTGTTCCCCCGACCGCTTTCCAGTGACCAACGGCCTCCGGGCATCACAGTGCGGCCTGCCGGTGGGGACCTGCCGGCGTGATGTTGGATTCACGCCGATTCCGCGGTGCCCTCGGGCGCTTTGCCACGGGCGTCACCGTGGTCACCGGCCTGATGCCGGACGGCACGCCCGCCGGCGTGACCGTGAACGCCTTCACCTCGCTTTCCCTGCGGCCGCCCCTGGTGCTCATCGCCCTCGCCGACTCGACGACCTGCCTTGATGCCTTCATCAAGGGCGACCGGTTTGCCATCAACGTGCTCAGAGAAGACCAGCGCCCCCTCTCGCTCACCTTCGCCACCCAGCGCAAGAACAAGTTCAAGGGCCTCGTCTACGAGACCTGGGACAGCGGCTGTCCCATCCTGCCCGGTTGCCTGGCCAACCTGGAATGCACCCGGGTAACGCTGCACCAGGGCGGCGATCATGTGGTCGTCATCGGCGAAGTGGACCGGATGGAGCACAGCGAAGACGGCAACCCCTTGCTCTACTACCGCGGCTCCTATGCCCGCCTCGGCGAAAAGATCTAAGTGGACGTGCTGCTCAACAGCCGGGTGGGGAAGCCGGCGTCGGAGAGCCGCCGGAGAAGTTCGCGCACGTGCTCCGGGTCCACGGTTTCGAGGACCACGTCGACCTCGGCCAGCCTGACGGGCACGTCGTAGAACAGGCGCTGGTGATAGATTTCGACGATGTTGCCGCCGCAATCGCCGATCAACCCGGCCACCTTGGCGAGCACCCCCGGGGCGTCCGTGATCTCGACCCGCATGCTCACCAGGCGCCCGGCGCGCACCAGACCCCGCATGAGGACGGAAGACAGCAACCGGGAATCGATGTTGCCGCCGGAAACCACGAGGCCCACTTTTTTGCCCTGGAAACGGTCGGGGGAGCCCACGAGCGCGGCCAGGGCGGCCGCCCCCGCCCCCTCGACAACCAGGCGCTGGACCTCCAGGTAGGTCTGCACGGCCCCCTCCAGGGACTCCTCGTCGACCAGCAGAATATCCGAGACCAGCTCTTCGATGATGGGCCGGGTCAGCGTTCCGGGAACCTTGACGGCGATGCCGTCGGCCATGCTGTGGCCGCCCCCGCCCGGCGCCTTGCCGCGCAAGGCGTTGTACATGGACGGGTAAAGGGCCGCCTCGACGCCGACGACCTCGATCCCGGGTTTGAGCGCCTTGGCGGCGGTGGCGATGCCGGCGATCAAACCGCCGCCGCCGACGGGAACCACGATAACCTCCAGGTCGGGATGGTCGGCCACCATCTCGAGCCCGATGGTGCCCTGGCCGGCGATGATCTTCTCGTCGTCGTAGGGATGGATGAACTGAAGGCCCCCGGCGTCGGCCAGGTGCTGGGCGTGCGCCCCGGCCTCGCCCAGATCCCTGCCGTGCAGCACGACGCGGGCGCCGAGGGCCTCGGTGCGCGCCACCTTGGTGAACGAGGTGCCCCCGGGCATGACGATGGTCGCCGGAATGTCCCGCCGCCGGGCGTGGAACGCCACCCCCTGGGCGTGATTGCCGGCCGACGCGGCGACGACTCCGGCCTTGGCCGAGGCGGCGTCCATGGCGGCCAGCCTGACCAGCGCCCCGCGCGGCTTGAAGGAGCCGGTGTACTGCAGGTTCTCCAGCTTGAGAACCACCTGCGCCCCGCTCAGGGCCGAGATCGGTTGCGAGGGAATACACGGCGTGCGCAGGATCTCGCCGTCCAACACCTCGGCGGCGGCGCGGATATCGTCAAGGGAAACGGTCATGGTCGGCTTTCATTGTGTGGCCGGCGGGGCAGGCGGGACAAGCCTGAACACGCCCTCGGCCGCCGCTTCCAGGTCGCCGCGTTCCCGTCCCAGGCGCATATAGCGGCCGTCGCGCCAGTCGCGCAAGAGGTCCCCGTAATGGGATGACAGGGGATTGCCCGACTGGCCCGTGGCGATCATGAAGCGCGATTGCGCCAGGTCCGAGAGATCGTAGATGGCGCGGTACCCCGGCCCGTGGATGTCGGCGAACGGGGTTTCGGCATCGGCGACGCGGCTGGCGCCCCGGTTGACCGTATAGGCGCCGCCGTCGGTGGCGATCGCCAGATCGGCAAACCGGCCGAGCACCGGCAGCCCGGTGAAGATCCGGTGGCGGAACCGGGCCCGGTGCATGTCCCCCCAGCGCCAGTCCTCGAAACCCTCGCCGAAGCGCCCGGCAAGCTGATCGAGGGCCGCCTCCAGGGCCGCCGCGATGCGGCTCTTGCAGTCCTCCACCGGGGAGGTCCGGACGTCGTCGCACCATTCCCCGCGCCGGGTCAGGACGAAGGCGGTGAAAGCGGGCCGGAAGCCCCAGAAGCTGGGGAACAGCGTGCCCAGCTCGTCGGCGTAGACGGCGCGGTTGAGTTCGCGCATCCAGGCGGCGAAGATCAGCGGCTCCGGCCGGTGGCGCGCCATGACGCCGTCCCATTTGGCCAAGAGGCCGAGCACCCGGCGTTCCCTGTCGCCGGCCGGGTCGATGTCGAGGATCAACGGCAGCAGGTGCCGGGCCATGAGAGACAGGGTGTCGCGCTGGATGTCGGCCGTGGTATCCAGCGACTGGGGCCCTCCGTCCAGGAGATCGAGGAT
>JADFHR010000026.1 GCA_022567015.1 Pseudomonadota bacterium | reverse complement strand
CGCCCGTAAAGGCGGCATCGATGAACATCCAGCCGACGAGGAAGGTGATGGTGGAATACAGGAAATAAGCCGCGAGAAGGGTTAGCGCGGTGTCGGCGACGGACCCGAACAGGTTGACCCTGATCCAGTGGATGGGGCCGTGAACGCTCGACGGCGGCGGCAGATCCGGATGGGTGCCGGGCAGATAACCGCCGTCCTCGGTGACGGTGATGGGTCCTTCCGTTTTGCCGGGCGTCATGGCCTCCCCCTACCTTTCCACCAGCTTGATGCGTTGGTTGTACCAATTCATGAACGCCGAGATGACCAGCGAGAAACAGAGGTAAATCGACAGCACGAGGATCATCGATTCCATTTCCTTGCCCGTCTGCATCATCGAGATGCCGCCGATGGTGGCGACGATATCCATGTAGCCGATGGCGATGGCCAAGGACGAATTCTTGGTCAAATTCAGGTATTGACTGGTCAGCGGCGGGATGATGACCCGGAGCGCCTGCGGGATGATCACCAATTGCAGAATCCGGTTCCGTTGGAGCCCGACCGCCTGAGAGGCTTCCCACTGGCCCTTGGAAATGGCCAGAATACCGGCGCGGACGATTTCGGCGATGAAAACAGACGTATACAGCGACAAGGCCAGCCACAGGGCGAGGAATTCCGGGATCATGGTGATCCCGCCCTTGAGATTGAAACGCCCGAGCGTTGGCACCTCCCAACCGAGCGGCGAGCCGGACAACAGGAATACCAAAAACGGCAGGCCGAACAGAATGCCGACGGAAATCCAGAACACGGGATAGATCTTGCCTCTCTCGTCGCGGGCCTTCCGGGCCCAGCGGTAGAAGGTAACGATGATGCCGACGGCGACGAAAAAGGCGATCACGGTATAAGAGAACCCCTCGCCGAAAATCGGATCGGGAATGGTCAAGCCCCGGTTGGAAAGAAAAATGCTGTCGGCAAGGGTATGGGCCTGACGCGGGCTTGGCAGGACATGGACGATGATCCCGTGGATCAACAGGATGTGGAGCAGGACCGGGACATTGCGGGTGAATTCGATAATGCAATAAACGATGTGGCTGGCGATCCAGTTGTTGGACAGCCGGATAATGCCGAACAGGAAACCGACAATGGTCGCCGTGATGATGCCGAAGAAGGCGACCAGGGCGGTGTTCAGGATACCCACCAGCATGGCCCGGAAATGGGTGCTTTGGGAGGTGTATTCGATCAGCCGTTGGTTGATGTCGTAGGACGCGGGGAAGCCCAAGAAATCGAAGCTGAAGGTCTTGCCGAGAACCGCCAGGTTGAGCACCGCGTTGTTGATGATATAGGCCAGAAACGCGAACAGCAGGGCCATGGTCAGGACCTGCAAAATGACCGAGCGCGTATCCTTGTTGCGCCACAGTCTAAGCAGAATATTCGGCGCGCCTCTTACCCCTGTCGCGCTTGTCCGGCCCGCAACCACTGCCACCCTTGCCCCCTGTTCTTGCGCCCTTTGTTTATCCGCCCCGGGCGCCGGGCCTGATAAGACGGACTTCACTATCGTAAAACAGGACGCGCCGGACAGGAAATCCCGCCCGGCGCGTTTCGCCCTGTCAAATCACAAGGAAAAGCCCTGTTCTACCTGAACGGCGGGGAATATTGCAGACCCCCGTTGGTGTAAAGGGCGTTCAAGCCACGGGCCAGGCCAACCGGCGTTTTCAAGCCGACATTGCGCTCGAAAATTTCGGCGTAATTGCCCTGCGCCTTGATGGCGCGCTTGGCCCAAGCCTTGTCGAGACCCAGCATTCCGCCCAAGTTGCCTTCGGAACCGAGCATACGGCTGACGTTGGGGTTGCTCTTATCCATGGCCATCTTGTCGACGTTGGCGGCGGTGATGCCGTCCTCCTCTGCCGCGATCAAGGCGTAAACGGTCCAGCGGACGATGTCCGCCCACTGGTCGTCGCCATGACGAACGACGGGTCCCAGCGGTTCCTTGGAAATGATTTCCGGAAGGATCAAGTGGTCGTCCGGCTTGTCGAAAGTGGCGCGCGTCGCGGCCAGACCGGAAGCGTCCGTCGTATAGGTGTCGCAACGGTCGGCCAGGTAGTTCTTGCGCGCTTCCTCGTTGGACTCGATCGGCACCGGCTTGTAGCTGATCTTGTTGGCGCGGAAGTAGTCGGCCAGGTTCAGCTCGGTCGTCGTGCCGGTCTGGATGCACACCGTGGCGCCGTCGAGTTCCTTGGCGCTTTTGACGCCCTTGGACTTGCGGATGATGAAGCCCTGGCCGTCATAGTAGGTGGTGGGCAGGAAGGTCAGCTTGACGTCGACGTCGCGGACGAAGGTCCACGTGGTGTTACGGAAGATGACGTCGCCTTCCTTGGAGTTCAGCAGCGTGAAACGGGTCTTGCCGGTGGCCGGGATGAACTTGACCTTTTCCCCGTCGCCGACAACCGCGGCCGCCAGCGAACGGCACATGTCGGCATCGAAGCCCTTCCAGCGGCCGGATTTATCCGTGTAGGAAAACCCCGGCAGGCCGGTGTTGACGATGCAGTTGAGCACGCCGCGGGCCTTGACGTCTTCCAGGGTCCCGGCATTGGCCGCCGAGGCCATGAAAAACGCGGCAACGAGACTGATGATAATCCGCATGTGAAATTCCTCCCTGATTGAGAAACGCTCCTTATCGTCCGTTCCCCCTGAGTCGGCGGAGCCGGAATAGGAACCCAGTTGAATCCGTACCATGATTCTGCGAAAAGCCTCAAGGACTAAGCGCAATTCTCATCGACGCCCCTTGGTATAAGGGCGGTGGGCGACCACGTGATGGCGCCGGGTGCCGGCCGGACAAAATGACCGGAGGGTGAGGATGGCCACCGAAAATGCGTCGATCGCGCCCGGCCGCGCCGACCCCGGGCCGGCGATCCTGCGCCGGGGGTTGGAGTCCTTCCTCCGCCACCACCACTGCCATGTAAAAAAACCCCCGGGAACGCCGGTTTCCGGGGCTTTTTGTGCGCCGCGACGGCGGGGTCATCCGTCCCCGGGGGGCATGGCCTTGCTGTCCCGCTGGTGGCCAGGGGCAGGCTACGCCGGCGTCGGCCGCCAATCCCGATGACCGTGCGCGTCAACTTTCGTCGTCGGACGGAGACTGTTTGCGCCGGACCAGCCCCGACGGTGCACCGCCTCTGCCGCCAAATAACTGGTGGCGGGCGATGGCAGGGTCGAGGCGCCGGCCGGCGGCAGGCCAACCGCGAGGGCCGGCGGGCTAATTTTTTTTCGAGGCTCCGGTGCGGGGAAGGTTGATAACCCGGCCTCCATCCTTCCTTGGGTCGAAACGGTAGCCCCTGCGGATTTCCACGTTGCGCACCATGACATTGAGAGAGGTCACGTCGAAGGGGTCCGGGTTCAGCGGCTCGAGGTACTTGGCCTTGAGGCTGCGCAGCATATCGAGTTCGTTGGGCGTCAGTTTCTCCTCGATCGCCTCAACCTCCGTGAGCAGGCGCTTGAGTTCGACGTATCCCGTCATATTGAACATGGCCACCGCTTCCCGGGCTGAGATTTCCCGCATGCTAATACCAAGGGACGCTGATCATGGCTCATGGAGATCGCGTAGGCGGCTCGTCGGGTAGGAGGAAAGTTGCAGGCGATGCGGTGCATCGTTAAAACTTTCCGACGCCCTCCGACGGGCCGCATACGCGACCGCAACGGCGGCTTACCAAGGCTTTCGGACGGCGTCACGCACCCTTCGCGATGCCCCGCATCGCCACAGCGCACGCTCCTAGCCGAAAGCCTTGGTAAGCCGTCTCTATGGGTCATGATCAGTGACCCTTGGTATTAGGGCCGAAAACCTTGGTAAGCCAGCTCGTCGGGTCATGATCGGCGCTCCTTGGTATACATCCGTCGCGGTGCCATATGGGAATTTTCTGTACGGTGTGGTACCAGGGGTGTCGCCGGGGAGGGGCGCGATGACGGAGAAAGCGGGGTACGGCAGCGCCGGTGTCGGCTTCATGGACGGCGCGTTCATGGCCTTTTCCGAGCTTCGCCTGCCGGTCACGGACATGGGGTTCCAGCTCGCCGACATGTGCTACGACGCGGTGCACGTGTGGAAGGGCCGGTTCTTCCGCCTCGACGATCACCTGGAGCGTTGGCAGCGCTCGCTCACCCAGCGCCGCTACGATACCCTGGGCTACGACCGCGACGGCGTCGCCGACGTGCTGCACGGCTGCGTGGCGCGGGCCGGGCTGACCGAGTCCATGGTCACGGTGATCGCCACCCGCGGCTCGCCGGCGACGGCGCACAAGGACCTGCGCACGTGCCAGAACCGCCTCGTCGTCTGGGCGGTGCCGTTTTCCGCGGTCGTCTCGGCCGAAGAACTGGAGACCGGGTGCGACATCGTCATCGCCGAGACCGTCCGCATCCCGCCCGAGGCGGTGGACCCGACGGTGAAGAACTTCGGCCGCCTCGACTTCGTGCAGGCGCTGTTCGAGGCCTACGACCGGGACGCCCGCTACGCGGTGCTGCTCGACCGGGACGGCTTCGTCACCGAGGGCCGCGGCTGGAACATCTTCGCGCTCAGGGCCGGCGAGCTCCTCTCGCCCGACCGCGGGGTGCTCGAGGGGATGACGCGGCGGACGGTGCTCGAGCTCTCGGCGGGGCTCAACATCAAAGGAAGGCTCGGGCGCATCGGCGCGGACGACCTGCGCGGCGCCGACGAGGTGTTCCTGACCTCGACCGCCGGCGGCATCATGCCGGTGCGCAGCATCGACGGCCGGCCCGTGGGCGACGGCCAGCCGGGGCCGGTGACGACGCGGCTCAAGGACATGTATTGGCGGCTGCACGACGATCCGGCCTACACCACGCCCGTGCGCTACGAGCTGGCCGACGCATGAGGCGCCGCGAAGACACCGCGACGCCCGCACCCTGCCCGGCGCGACGGCCGGGCACCCGCAAAGATTGAGTTGACGCCGGCAACGCTTGGTCGCGGGCCGAATTGGTCTTATATAAGATACGATTTTTTGCTACAGTGGCGGACCGCGACGGTATCCCAAGAGACAATGATGGCGACAGCAGAGGCACCGGGTTTCCGCCCCCTCTACATCCAGGTCAAGGACCTGCTGATCAAGCGGCTGGTCAGCGGCGACTGGCGGCCGGGCCAGGTGCTGCCCAGCGAGATCAAGCTGGCCGACGAATTCAACGTCAGCCAGGGGACGGTCCGCAAGGCGCTGGACGAAATGGCCTCGGTCAACGTCCTTGTCCGCCGCCAGGGCAAGGGCACCTATGTCGCCGCGCACACGCACCATCGGGCGCTGTTTCACTTTTTCCACCTGATCGGCGAGGACGGCAGCCGCGTGCTGCCGGAAAGCCGGGTCCTCGGCACCCGCCACCGGGGCGCCACCCGCAAGGCGGCGGAGCGGCTGTCCCTGGCGCCGGGCGCGCCGGTGGTGATTTTCGACCGGGTGCGCAGCCTCGACGGCCGGCCCACGGTATTCGAGACCATCGTCGTCGCGGAATCCATGTTTCCCGGCCTCGGGCGCCCGCCCAGGGACATGCTGCCGAATACGGTCTACGAATATTTCGAGCAGGAATACGGCGTCACCATCGTCAACGCGGTCGAGCGCGTGCGCGCCGCTGCCGCGGGGAAGCGCGAGGCCAGGCTGCTGGACCTGGCTCCGGGGGCGCCGCTGCTCGTCATCGACAGGGTCGCCTTCGGTCTGGAGCGGCGGCCGGTCGAGTGGAGGCTGAGCCGCTGCGACACCAGCCGGCACCACTATCTGAGCGAGATCGAGTAGCCGTCCTCCGGTTCCCGGCCGCGCAGGCGGAGCAGGAAGCGGGCGTGGGGACAAAAGGCGTCAAGCGGCGCCGCGGCCTTCGTCCGGCTCTCCAGATAGCGCTGGCACGCCATGATCTGAACACACGTGCCGCAGTGCACCAGGGCGTCGAGGGTGGAGTACCCGCACGGCAGCGCCCCGTCGTCGTCGCGCTCCGGCCCGGCCCGGGTGTTCGGGCTCTTGGCGCGGTCCCCGGGAACGGCGGTGCGCGCGCCGGCCCGTTTGCCCGGCATTCCTGAGCGCCGCGCGGCAAGGATGCCGAAGGCCAGAACGGCCGCCCCAACCGTCGCCGCGAGCAACCCGGACTCGACCATCATCACTATCCCTTCGGCCAGGAGAACATGTGTGGTTTTTACCGCCGTGCGCGCCCCCGGTCATTGATCCAAATCAAGGATCTCCGGCGCCGGGGCCGTGTGCGGGTCCGCAGACGCACAGCGGGCCGGAGTCCAAGCCGATTCATGTATCTTATATAAGATATATTTTACTTTTGACACCTCGGGCGATGTGTTGCATCATTCCAATGTGCATCGGGGTGCGCCCGTGTGAGCCACCGCGGACCAGGCTAGGCCAAACAAAAAGACCAGGAGGAGACGACCATGGGAGAACCCGCTTTAAAGGTAGCGCCGAAGGATCGGTACGAGGCCGTCGCCGATGCCTATCGGCAGAAGAGCAAGAAGCTCGGCCAGGAGTATTTCGTCCTTGATGGCGACCGCCACACGATCGAGCCTCTGGACGCCTTCACCAAATATCTGGACAAGGAATTCAAGGCGGACGCGCCCAAGATCGTGATCGACCAACACGGGGGCACGCGGCTGCTGGTCGAGGGTCGCCTGTACCAGAAACCGGAAGGATGGGGCATGGGCAGGCCGGAAGGCAATGCGGACTACCGCCCCCGCGGCGAATCGCTGACCAACGAGGAAGCCGTCGAGCACGTTCTCGCCATGCGTGACGAAGACATGGATATCACCGGGGTCGACATCGGCCTGTGGATCCCCACCGCCGGGTTGTTCCTTCCCGATATCATCAACAAGAACCTGCAATACGGCTTCGCCCGTGCCTACAACGACTGGATGGCGAAGGATTTCGCCATCGGGGACCGGCATTTGTGGTGCATCACCATCCCCATCGTTCCGACCATGGCGGTCGAGGAGATCAAACGCTGCAAGGCGATGGGGGGGAACGCGGTATGGATGCGTCCCAACGTGATGCAGGGGGTCCGCTGGTGGGAACCGGACTGGGATCCGGTATGGCAGATCATGGAAGAGTTGAACCTGCCGCTGGTTTTCCACGAGGCCACGGGCACCTACAACGCCACCTGCAGCACGGATTACAAGTTCGATGTCTACTGGATGGCCCACGTCGTGTCCCATCCCCTGGAAATGGCGACGGCGCTGGTCGCCATCATCGGGTACGGGGTGCTCCAGCGGTTTCCCAAGCTGCGGGTCATGATGTGCGAGGCGGGCGTGACCTGGGTGCCCTACATGCTGGGCCGGTTGGACGAACACTACCATGGCCGTCCGAAACATGAAATCAAACTGGATATGCTGCCGTCGGAATACTTCAAACGGCAGATGTGCATCTGCGCGTTCGAGGACGACGAGCCCATGCTCAAGGAAACGATGGAGTTCTTCGGGGGCAACAACCTGGGGTACACCAGCGATTATCCGCACTGGGATTCGAGCGGCGTCAGCGGCGTCAAGCGCTACCTGAACAACTATCCGGACTTCGACGAGGACACCCGCGTCCGGTTCTTCTCGCACAACCTCATCGATATCCTTGGCCTAGAGGGCTGAACATGAATTGAGTGAACGGGCGACCCGGACGGCTGCGCGCGCCGCGGCCGGCCCGTGCGCGGTCGGCTGCGGTTTCTTGTTGGATGTCCAATAGGAAGGAGGGAAACGGCCCCGACACAATCACCGACGACCCCTGCAAGCCCGGCCCGACCATCGACAGGAGACCATCGTCGTGGAAATCGCCGTCTGCATCAAACAGGTGCCCCTCATAGAGGACGTCAATTTCGATTTCGACTCGAAGACCATCAAACGCGACGGCCCCAACGTGATCAGCGCCTTCGATCTTCGCGCCATCGCCCTGGCGGTCGACCTCAGGGGCCGGCTGGGTGGCGGGACGACGGTGATCACCATGGGGCCGCCGCAGGCGCGCGAGGCCCTTCTCGGCGCCCTCGCCATGGGCATCGACCGCGCCGTCCATATCGAGGACCGGGGTTGCGCCGGGGCCGACACCCTGGCGACGGCGCGCACCCTGGCGCGGTGGCTCGAGCCGAACGGCTTCGACCTCATCGTTCTCGGCAAGTACACCCTCGACGCCGAAACCGGCCAGGTCGGCCCGGAGATCGCCGAACTGCTGGGAATCGCCCAGATCACCGGCGTCAGGAAGCTGGACATCGAAGGGGAGACGCTCCGCGCCGAGCGCGAGAGCGACGAAGGCTTCGACCTGGTCGAATGCCGGATGCCGGCGCTTCTGACCTGCGCCGAGCGTCTCATCGCCCCGATCAAGGTGACCCCCGAGGTCCGCGAGGACGCCGCCGCCAAACCGGTCGAGGTGGTGCGCCTGGCCGACCTCGGCGGCGACGCCGGCGATTACGGCATTGCCGGGTCCCCGACCTGGGTCGAGGGGGTGGACATCGTCGAGCAAAGCCACGGCCCGGGCAGGCGGATCGACGGCGCCGACCCGGTGTCCGCCGCCGACGAGACCGTCCGCGCACTCAAGGAGCTGGGCGTATTGGATGGCGAAGCGCCCCAGCCTCCGCCGGTGAGCGCCCAGCAACGGCAACCCAAGCCGGGCAAGGACGTCTGGATCGCGTGCGAGACCGACAGCACCGGCGACCTCACCGCGGTCAGCCTGGAGCTCGCCACCCGCGGAGGCGAGATCGCCGATGCCGTCGGCGGCGCCCTGGGGGCGATCGTGATCGGCGCCGACATGGCCCGCCATGCGCCGACCCTGGCCGCCTACGGCGTGGACCAGGTATTCGTGCTCGACATTCCGGCGTCCGCGGCCGGCTCGGCGGACACCGTGGCCGAGGCCTGCGCCGTCCTGGTCGCCGAGCGCCGGCCGTGGGGCCTTTTCCTTCCCGCCACGGAAACGGGCCGCGGCTGGGGACCGCGGCTCGCGGCGCGTTTCGGACTGGGACTCACCGGCGACGCCATTGGGCTGGAGGTCGACGACGACCGCCGGCTGATCGCCTTGAAGCCCGCCTTCGGGGGCAACCTGGTGGCGTCCATCTATTCGAAGACCTATCCGCAGATGGCCACGGTGCGGCCCGGGATGCTGCGCCTCGGCTCCCCGGTCGCCGGACGCAAGGCCGAAGTGATCATCCTTCGCCCCCGGGTGGGGACGCCGTTGTGCACGGTCATCCGTTCCCATTCCCTGATCGATCGCACCATCGCGCCCCTCGATCGCGCCGATACGGTCATCGGGCTCGGCATGGGGATCGGCGGCCCCGACGGGGTGGAGAAGGCCAAGGCGCTCGCCCGTCTGCTCGGGGCGTCCCTGTGCGCCACCCGCCGGGTCTGCGACAAGGGATGGCTTCCGCGTCAGTTGCAGGTGGGGCTCACGGGCAAGGGCGTCAACGCGCGGCTGTACATCGCCGCCGGCGTGCGCGGGGCGCCCAACCACACCGTCGGCCTGAAAGGCGCCGGCACCATCGTCGCCATCAACACCGATCCGGAGGCGCCGATCTTCGATTGGGCCGATATCGGCATCGTCGGGGATTGCGCGACGCTGCTGCCGGCCCTGACCGAGGCCTTTCGCCGCCGCCGCGCCCAACCCTGACACCGGCCTTTCGCACCGCCGAAGCGCGTCACTCGTGCGCCAGGATGTCGAAGGCGATGCTGACGCGCGTGTCGGCGCTCTCGGTCGGCACGGTGCGGTGGTAGAAGTACGACGGGAACAGGACCATCAGCCCTTCCTCGGGCCGCATCAGTCTCACCTCGGGCTCGGCCGCGCAGTGGAAGTGCTCCGGCGGGCGGCCGAACTCGATCCACCCCGCCCCGCGTGGCCCGGATTCGCCGACCACGTCGGGCAACTGCGCGTAATAAACGCCGCTCAGCCACGCCGCCGGGTGGATATGGGGGATCTGGTGGCCCGGCCCCTCCAGCACCACGCCCCACACCGACAGCCCGAAGCGTTCCGGCGGCCGGGCGAGAAACGGATGGGACCCATCCGCCGGCAGTGCGCGGCGGTAGTCCTCCACCGCGTCCCGTATCATGCCCTCGAAAAGGACGACGGGGCCTTCCGCCTCGATCCGCGGTTTGGGCTCGGGTGAGTACAGCAGCTTGCCCGTGTGCCTGCCCTGGCGGGTGGCGTGGGTGGGCGGGGCGTAGACCAGGGTCGGGTGGGCGCGCACGTGTTGCGCCAGCGCCCAGTTGAAGGCGGCCACGGTCTCGAAGCCGTCCGGCGCCTGGACGCGGGTCGGCCGGATGAAGCGGTCGAAGTCGACGAGGGCCCGCGCCGCCTCGCGCTCGCCCGCCTCGACCAGCGCCACGGCCTTGAAGGCGAGCACGCGGGTGTCGCCGGGATGGTCGCGGAGATACGCGTCGCACACCGCCACCGCCGCTTCGGGATCGCCCTGGCGCAACAGGGCGTCGGCCTTGAAGGCGAGCACGTGGGTACTTTCGGGATGGCCGCTCAGATAGGCGTCGCACACGGCCATGGCGGCGGGCGCATCGCCCTGCTGCAACAGCGTGTCGGCCAGGTTGGTGTGCACCTGCGCGTCCCCGGGCGCAAGGGCGACGGCGCGCCGATACGCGGCGACGGCGTCGTCCAGCCGGCCCAGGGCCTTCAGCGCGCTCCCCAGGTTGACGTGGACCGGGGCGAAGTCCGGTTTGAGGCGGAGCGCCCGGTTGTAGGCGGCGACGGCGTCGTCGAGCCGGTCCAACGCCTTCAGCGCCGTGCCCAGGTTGGAATGGGCTTCCGCCTTGCGCGGCTGGAGGGCGATGGAGCGCTCATAGGCCTGGACCGCCTCGTCGAGCCTGCCCATCCCCTGCAACGCGGTGCCCAGGTTGTAGTGCATGTCGGCATCGTCGGGCTCGATCTCGATGGCGCGCTTATAGGCCGCGATGGCGTCGTCGAGCCGGCCGCGGCTCTCCAGGACCGAGCCGAGGCCGTAGTGGGCGCCCGCGAACCCGGGCGCCACGGCCAGCGCCCGGCGAAAGGCGGCCTCGGCTTCGTCCGGCCGGCCCGAGGCCTGGAGCATGACGCCCAGGTTGTTGTGGGCTTCCGCGTCTTCGGGCCTGATGGTCACCAGTTCGCCCAAAAGCGCCACACCGTGCTCCGTGTCACCCGCCTGAAAGCTGGCCACGCCGGCGAGTTTCAGGACTTCCGCGTGGTCCGGCCGCGCTTCCAGGACCTGGCGGTAAAGGTCCAGGGCTTCGCCCAGGCGGCCGGACTGGTGGAAGGCGCGCGCCCGCTCCAGAACGCCGGATATGTCCGCCGCCGCCCGTTGTGGCGCGGCCGCGCCGGCGCCCGGTTGTCTGGATTTCCTGGCCGCGGTCCGCCGCTGCTTCTGTTTGCTCATGGATCGGTCTTTCCCCTTGGGCGGAGTGGCGGCCGGCGCCTCCCGGGCGGCGCGGATCGGGTTGGGAAACGATACCAAGGAACCGTGTCCGGTTAAATCCGAAACGCTTTTCCGCCGCCGCGGGGACGGCGTGTCCCGTTCACCGCTGAACGGTTTGCTCGGCTTCCAGCAGGCCAAAGATGAGGTGATTGACGATTCCGCGGAAAATCCGTGCACCGCCAGCGCAAGTCCGGACCGCAATAACTGATTACCGGGCGTCGCCCGCGGGCTCGAACGTCCGCCCGTGGCGTCGGGGGCGGGAAGCTACCGCCAGGTGGTCCCTTCGGAACTCCAAAAATTTTGAATTTCCGGTTCGCGCCGTTCCCATGGGCGCGTGCGCACCTCTTTGTGTGCAAATCCGTCGATCGGGCGGAATGCGAGGGAACAATCGAGAGGCGAACTAGTCGAGATCAAATGTCTTTATATGATGCACGACTTATGCGATGCTTTAAATCTCGTGATACGTGTTCGCTTCGGTTTAGGGGGTTCCGGAGGATGACCACGTCACCATCAAAATCGATATTCGCGGTTCTGCTGGCGGGATTTGCCCTTAGTGGATGTATGTCCGCTGCGGATCACCGCCGCGCCGTGCAGGACCCGGCCGGCGACCGGTTGACGGTCGGCAAGGTCCAGCGCGAGATCCGCATCGGCATGTCCAGCGCCAAGGTGATCGAGGTGCTTGGTTCGCCCAACATCGTGACGACGGACGAGAAGCGGCGCGAGGTCTGGACCTATGACAAGATCGCGACGGATCGCGTGTACTCCACGAGTTCCGGAGGGATCTCGACCCTGATCCTTGGCGGCGCCTTGGTCGGTGGGGGCCTCGTCGGTGGTGGCGCGGGGCCGTACTACGGCAGTTCCGCCGGCGCCATGACGACGACCCAACGGACGCTCACGATAATCATCAAGTTCGACAAGGGCCAAAAGGTGCGCGATTTCGCGTACCATACGTCGCGTTTCTAAGGGAGGCATATCCATGCGGCGAATAGCGCGGCACATCCCGCTGTACGTCGTGTTCGGAGTCATCCTGGCGGGGTGCGAGCCAACCATCCCCAAGGAGGCGCTGCAACTTTCGCCGGAAAGCCTCAAGGATCGTCAGCTTCAGACGCGGCGTTTCGAGACCCGGGACGAGGCAAAATTGTTGTCGGCCTCCGCCCTGCTTTTGCAGGACCTGGGTTTCAACCTCGACGAAAGCGAGACCAAACTCGGCCTGATCGTCGGATCCAAGGAACGTAGCGCCATCAATGCGGGACAGGTGATCTTTGCTATCATAATCGCCGGGCTTGGGGGCGGCGCCATGCCCATCGATAAGGCTCAGAAGATGCGGGCGTCCCTGGTGACGCGTCCGATCGGCGACAGCGGCGACAGCATCGCGGTCCGCATCACATTCCAGCGCATCGTGTGGAATACCGCCGGTCAGATCACGATAGCGGAACGGATGAACGATCCCAAAATCTATCAGGAATTTTTCTCCAAGCTCTCCAAGTCCGTTTTCCTGGAGGCGCACGAGATATGAGGAAACCGATGCCGGTTCGCGCCTTCGCCGTGGCGCTTTTGGGCGGGTTTCTGGTTGCCGCGTGTCAGACACCCGAGCAGGCGTTGCTCGACAGCGGTCAAAGCCAGGTTCAGTTGCGCAGCATCCAGACCCGCAGCTTCGACACGACGGACAAGGAAAAGACCCTGCGGACGGTCATCGCCACCATGCAGGACCTCAACTTCGTCATCGACAAGGCGGACCTGACGTTGGGAACCGTCACCGCAACCAAACTCGATCGTTACATGTTGCGCATGACGGTGAGCGTGCGGCCGCGAGGGAAGACACAGTTGCTCGTCCGCGCGAATGCGAATTTCGGACTTAAACCGGTCACGGATCCCGAACCCTACCAGAAATTCTTCACGTCCCTGGGAAAAGCAATGTTTCTCACGGCGCAAGAAGAAGGTGGGGGGGACGATCAAGAGCAGGCCGTGGAAAAAACGGCCCCGGCGGGCGGAGCCGACCAGCAGGCAAGCCTCGCGGCGCCGCCGGCCGTGTCCATCAATTTCGAGCGGGACCGCCCGCAAATCATAAAGGCGATACGGGAATACTACGATGGCCCCGGCCAAAGCTACGACCATCCCACCTCCAGTCAAGGCGGCACAATGGGCACGCTCAAGACCCTGACCAAGCTGGGTTCTGCCGGTGATCAGATAGAGGTGGAGGCCGAATACACATGGGCCCACAACACCGATTCAAGCAATAACGCGGAGCACACCGGCAAGTTCGTGTTGAAGAAAGACGGCGACACCTACCAGGTCGTCAAGATGTGGAGCGAGAACTTCGGTTGGAAGTGAGGTGCGGGCGGCAGTGGGGTAACTTCCCCCTGACGGTGCGCCGCCACCTTTTCGCCCGTCCGCGGCATCGGGGGCGGGAGGCCCGGCTCAGGGCTCGTCGGAAATCCTGATGATCAGCTTGCCGGTGTTGGCGCCGTCGAACAGGCGGTTGATGACTTTGGGCGCCTGTTCCAGCCCGTCCACCACGTCCTCGGCGTAGGTGATCTTTCCCTCCTCGACCCATTGGGCGAGCTGCGCCGTCGCCTCGGCGTAGCGGTCCCGGTAGTCGAAGATGATGAAACCCTCCATGCGCGCCCGCTTCACCAGCAGCATGCGCAGGTTATAGGGGCCGGGCACCGGCTCGGTGGCGTTGTAGGCGGAGATGGCGCCGCAGATCACGATGCGGGCGCCGGTGTTGATCAGGCGCAGCACCGTATCCAGGGTCTCGCCGCCGACGTTGTCGTAGAAGACGTCGACGCCGTTGGGGCAGTGTTCACCCAGGTCCCGCTCCAGGTCGCCGGTCTTGTAATCGACGGCGGCGTCGAACCCCAGCTTGCCGGTGAGCCACGCGCACTTGTCCCGGGAACCGGCGATGCCGACCACCCGGCAGCCCTTGAGCCTGGCGATCTGGCCGACCACGGAGCCGACGGCGCCGGCCGCCCCGGAGACCACCACCGTTTCCCCTTTCTCCGGCTTTCCGATGTCGAGCAGGCCGAAGTAGGCGGTGCGGCCGGTGAGGCCCAGGACGCTGAGCGACGCGGTCATCGGCAGCCCGTGGGAGACCTTCTCCAGGTGCTTGGCCTCGGCGACGCCGTAGTCCTGCCAGCCGAGCAGGCCGCTGGCGATGTCGCCCTCGGCGAAGCCGGGGTGGTTGGACGCGGCCACCCGGCCGACGGTGATGCCGCGCATCACGTCGCCGATTGCGACCGGCGGGATGTAGGACTGGCCCGGGTTCATCCAGCCCCGCATGGCGGGATCGAGCGACAGATAGATGTTGCGGACCAGCACCTGGCCCGCCCCCGGCACCGGTACCGGCTGTTCGCGGTATTCGAAGTCGCTTTCCCTGATCCGGCCCACGGGCCGGGATTTCAGGAGGAACTGGCGGTTTACGTCTGCCATCGCGCCACGGTACCGGCATTGTGGGGTTCCAAAACCGGTCGCACGTTAGATGGCGCTGAGGTGCGCGTCCACCCCCAGGGGCGCCCTTCCGCGCCCGGGAAATGTCGGGCGGCGCCGCCTGTGGCGGCTATAATTGCCGACGCCGCCCATGCGGTTCCAACCGGTCGGCGAGGGAGGGTACGGCGCATGCGGCCCCTGGACGCGTTCCCCATGGAGGCGCGCCGCCTGGTCAAGGGCGTGCTCACCGATATCGACGACACCCTGACCACCGGCGGGCGGCTGACCGCCGAGGCGTATGCGGCCATGGAACGCCTCCACGGCGCCGGCCTTTTAGTCGTTCCCGTCACCGGGCGCCCGGCCGGCTGGTGCGACCATATGGCGCGCCTGTGGCCGGTGGACGCGGTGGTCGGCGAGAACGGGGCGTTCTATTTCCGCTATGACCGCGACAGGCGCAAAATGACCAGGCGCTTCCTCCTCACGGACGGGGAACGGGCCGCCAACCGGCGCCGGCTGGAGACGCTGCGTAACGAAATCCTGAGCGAGGTGCCGGGGGCGGCGGTGGCGTCGGACCAGCCCTACCGCGAGGCCGATCTGGCCATCGACTTTTGCGAGGACGTGGCGCCCCTGGCGCCCGCCGACATCGACCGCATCGTCGCCCTGATGACCGCCGCGGGCGCCACCGCCAAGATCAGCTCCATCCATGTCAACGGCTGGTTCGGCGCCTACGACAAGCTGACCATGACGCGGATCATGCTCGCCGAATGCTTCGCCGTCGACCTCGACGCCGAGAAGGACAGTTTCGTCTTCGTCGGCGACTCCCCCAACGACGCGCCCATGTTCGCCTTCTTCCCCCATGCGGTGGGAACCGCCAACGTGCGCGACGTGGAGGACCGCATGCCCGCCACGCCGGCGTACGTGACGGAAGCCCCGTCCGGCGCCGGCTTCGCGGAACTGGCGGCGGCGCTGCTCGAGGCGCGCGGCTAGTGTCCTGGACTCTTGAACCGATGTTGCGGGTGGCGATGTCCGTTCTACCCCGCAGAGCGGACCAATTTCATGGTCGGCGCTTAGGTCCACACATGACCCAAAGCGGGTATTCATTGGTTTTCGAAACAGCAGTAGGCAGCAGGATCTGACTACAAACCGATCATATCCGCTTGCTCAATCAAAACCTGAGCATGGCGTATCTGTGGCATTAAGATTGGTTTGTTATCGAGTACGGCAACACCACCACCAGCGCGGACGGCCTCATCGGCCACCTCCAGCACACGTCTTGCCCGCGCGATTTCTTCAGGTGAAGGTGAGAACACAGCGTTCGCCAGTCGCATCGTCTCGGCATCATTACCCCATTTCCCTTCACAGCCGAGAACTGCGGCCCGCATTGCAGCGGCCGTATAGCCATCGGGATCAGACGGATCGAGAAACGGGCCATCGACGGGACGGAGGCCTTGGGCACGTGCTGCAACGACCAAGCGCGATATTGCGTAATGCCACATATCTCCCCAGTGTCGTTGTCGCGTGCCGTTTTCGTCCGGGTCGGTCAATACGTGATAATCCGGGTTCGGTCCGCCAACGACCTTCATGCGGGCCCTGATGGAAGTGGCGTAATCATTTTCACCCAGATGAAGCGAGTCGTTTCGCGGACTCGCCGCCGCGATCTCGTCGATGGTCGCCATACCTTGGGCGGTCTCGATCATGATTTGGAACGCGATTGGCTTTTTTCGACCCGCCGCTTGTTCGATCTGCGTAACGAGCATATCGACAGCGTAGATGTCGGCAGCAGTGCCCGCTTTGGGGATGAGAATGAGATCGAGGCGTTCGGTTGGGGCTTCCAGAATGTCCACGAGGTCCCGATACATGTAAGGCGTGTCGAGCCCGTTGATCCGCATTGAAATGGATTTCTTGCCCCAGTCGATATCATTCAGTGCCTCAATAATGTTTTTTCGAGCCTGCGGCTTTTCATCCGGTGGAATCGCATCCTCAATCTCGAACATGATGACATCCGCTTCGGACGTTGCGGCGGCCTCGAAGGTCTCCGGTCGATTGGCCAAAACAAACAATTGGCTGCGGTTCAAACGAGCCGGTGCCTGATCGATGTTTGAAAAACTCATAGTCCGCTCCTCCCCGACCTTTGTTCCTTTAAGAGCATGATGGGGAAGTATGCAGAATTAACCAACATCCGACGATCTATAAGCGGGTGGGAAAGGTCCGCTTTTGGCACCAGCCGGAAGTGCCCGAATGCGCCGGTTTGCGACCGGTGTCGGCGTAGAAGCCGGCATCGGCGTCCCGCCGCTGACCCAACTCTCGTTAGAGAACACGACCCAGGCCAACGGCGCCGCCGCCATTGATTTAGGCCGCCGTAAATGTCAGAAATATCAAGCAGATGAACCGCGCGGGCGGTCCGCACACGGGATGGGGGCCGCTTTCGTGCGAAATCAACGCGCGGGGTCGCGGATGGGCCGCGGCATTCCCGCCGCATTTCGCGTTCGGGAAGGTAATCATGGATTTGTCATCGTATTTGCGCCGGTCTTTCCTTGCCGGCGTCGCCGGGCTCGCCGCGGTGACGTTCGTCGTCGGCGCGGCCGGGGGGGCGGCGGCGGCATCGGGATAGTGCTGTATTCTTCCATCAACCAGTTCGCGTGGCACGAAGTGTCGGTGATACTGGCCGCCATACTGGGCGTGGTGGTGGTGAGCGAGTTCGTCTCCGCCACCGTGCGCCGGCGCATCACCTGATACCAAGGAGCGCGCGCCGTCGGTTCCCGGCGCGCATTTTTGCTACCACCGGGGCAGGGGAAGACCCATATTTGATCCGCCTGAACCGTTACGCCTTCGCCGGGAGGGCCGGAACTATGACCACCAGGGATCACGGCAGCCGCGTGGCGAGCTTGTTCCCAGGCGCACGGCGTGCGCTGGCGGCGGGGCTGGCCGCGTGCGCGCTGGTTCTCGGCGCCACCGGGGTATCCGTCGCGGACCACTTCGTCATGACCCCCGAGGAGGCGAATATGCGAACCGAGTCCGGCGAGGTCGTGCTGATCGACGTGCGCTCGCCCGAGGAGTGGCGCCAGACCGGGGTGCCCCGGGGGGCGCGCCGGGTGACCATCCACGATCCGGGCGGCCTCAAGGGGTTTCTCAAGGCGATGGCGGCGGCGGTGGACGGCGACCTGAAAAAGCCCATCGCCCTCATCTGCGCCCGGGGCAACCGCTCGACCTTCGCCCAGAAAGTGCTCGGCGAGGCCGGATTCACCCGGGTGTTCAACATCAGGGAAGGCTTTACCGGCGGGCCCTACGGCCCCGGCTGGGTGAAGCGCGGCCTGCCGGTGGAACCCTGCCCGAATTGCTAGCCGCGACGATCCATCGCGATGGCCCTCAGGGCGGATCCGTGCTAGGGTTTTCGTCGTCGGCTGGTATCATGACCGCCCCCGGGGGGCCACCGGGGGGTGTTCCCCCGACACCATATGCGGGGGGCC
>JADFHR010000025.1 GCA_022567015.1 Pseudomonadota bacterium | reverse complement strand
CCGACGGGCCGCATACGCGACCGGAACGGCGGCTTACCAAGGCTTTCGGACGGCGTCGCGCACGCTTCGCGATGCCCCGCATCGCCACAGCGCACGCTTAGGGCCGAAAACCTTGGTAAGCCGTCTCGTCGGGTCATGATCAGCGATCCTTGGTATCAGGCTCCGGCTACCCTCCGGTCACCGGCGGGAACAGGGCGATCTCGTCCTCCGCCGCCACCGGATGGTCCAGTGTAACATATTCCTGGTTGACCGCGACGCGCACCACCGAGAGGTCGGCGAAGGCTTCGGCGTAACCGCCGCCGCGGCCCTTGAGCCAGTCGATCAGGCCGCGCACGTCCTTCACCTCGGGGGGCGGGGTCACCTCTTCCTCGCCGACGCCGGCCTTCTCGCGCATCCAGGCGAAGTAGACGATCTTCATCGGGTCACCTCGGCGAAGGGAAGGAAATCGACCATGGTTCCCTCGACCAGGGCGCCCTGGTCCTCGGCCAGTTCGATCAGGCCATCCGATTCCACCATCGAGGTGAGGATGCCGGCGCCCGCGGCCGGGTGCTTGATCGCGGTCACGCCGCCGTCGGCGTCGGTCACCAGACGGGCGCGCAGCCATTCGCGGCGGCCCAGCTTCTTCTTGAAGTCGAAGCCGGCGCGGACCCGGAAACGGGGCGGCTCGATGTCCGAGCGCCCGGACAGCAGAAGCACCACGGGCCGCGCGATGCACATGAAGGTGACCATGACCGCCACCGGATTGCCGGGAAGCCCGACGAAGGCGGTCTCGCCCACGGTGCCCAGCGCGATGGGACGGCCCGGCTTGATCGCCAGGCGCCAGAAGTGGAGGGTGCCCAGGGATTCGACGGCCTCCTTGACGTGGTCCTCCTCGCCCCGCGACATGCCGCCCGAGGTGACGATGAGGTCGTGTGCGTCCGCCGCCCCGGCCAGGGCGTCGCGGATGGCGTCCACGGTGTCGGGCAGGATGCCCAGGTCCGTGACCTCGCACCCCAGACCTTCCAGAAGCCCCATGATGGTGTAACGGTTGGCGTCGAAAATGCACCCCGGCGGCGCCTCGCCGCCGGGATCGCACACCTCGTCGCCGGTGGACAGCACGGCCGTCCTCAGCCGCCGGCGGACCGTCATCTGGGAACGGCCGACCGACGCGGACAGGCCGATCTCCTGGGCCCTGAGAAGCCGTCCCGACCGGATGATCACGGTGCCGGCCCGGACGTCCTCGCCGCGGAAGCGCCGGTTGGCGCCACGCGTGATTCCCGGCTTGAGGATCACCTGTTCGCCGTCGGTTTCGCAGCTCTCCTCCATGAACACCGTGTCCGGCCCTTCCGGCATCAGCCCGCCGGTGAAAACGCGCAAGGCCTCGCCGCGCCGCGCCGCCCGGTCCAGGGGATGGCCGGCGGTGATGCGCCCGGTCACCGGCAGCCGCGTCTCGGTGTCTGTCTTCAGGTCGTCGAAGAACACGGCATATCCGTCCACCGCCGTGTTGTCGTGGGGCGGCACGTCGCGCGGCGCCACCACGTCCTCGGCCAGGGTGCGCGTCAGGGCGGCGCGCAAGGAAACGGTCTCGGTGCCGGTCACCGGGCTCAGCCTGGCGGCCAGCATGGACAGCGCATCGCCGAGCGGCGTCAACTCGGCGCCGAAGGCGAAACAGTCGTCCTTAAACGAGCCCATCCTTGCTCTTCCCCCCCAGCCCGCAGTGCTCGACGATGAAATCGGCGATTCCGGCAACGTCGTTGAGATCGAGCACCGGCACGGGCGCGTCGGGCAGGGGTCCGTCGCTGGCCACCGCCAGCACGGTCGGGTCTTCCCGGCACAGGAGCGCCTTGCCGTTGGCGGCGCGGTAGACCTCGACCTTGGGGTGGCGGTGGCGCTTGAACCCTTCGATGAGCACCAGGTCGCACGGCGCCATGCGTCCGATCAGCACGTCCATGTCGGGCTCGGGATTGTCGCGGATCTCGTGCAACAGCGCCCAGCGCGCCGAAGACGCCAGCAGCACCTCGCCGGCCCCGGCGCGGCGGTGCTCGTAGGAATCCTTTCCCGGCCGGTCGATGTCGAAGTTGTGGTGGGTGTGCTTCATGGTCGACACCCTGAGACCGCGGCCGATCAACTCGGGCAACAGCTTGACCACGAGCGTCGTCTTGCCGCTGCCGCTCCATCCCACCACGCCGAAGGTCTTCATCGGTGAACTCTCGCTTCCCCGGCCCGATACCGTGCCTGCAATCGACAGTAATTGGTCACGCGTCCCGGCAAATCAACCGGTGTTTCCCGCCGGCTTGGCCGCCTTCACGGCCTTGTGCTCGGCCGGCGTGCCGATTTCGGCGATGTGCTTCAACCCGGCGCGCAGGTAATCGTACCCGGTGATCATGGTCAGGATCGCCGCCGCCCACAGGCCGTAGACGCCGATTTCGGTGGTGGTGACGGGGCCGAAATCGGGACCCGCCGGGCCGACGATGAGAAACCCCAGCATCACCATCTGCACCGTCGTCTTCCACTTGGCCAGACGGGTCACGGGGACGCCCACCTGGACCTCGGCGAGGAACTCGCGCAGCCCCGAAACCAGGATCTCGCGGCACAGGATGACCGCCGCCGGCAACAGGGTGAGCCCGCCGATGTGGTCGAATCCGACCACGCTGAGCAGCACCGACGCCACCAACATCTTGTCCGCCACGGGGTCGAGGAACCGCCCGAAGGTGGACTGCTGCCCCCGGACGCGGGCGATGTAGCCGTCGAAAAAGTCGGTGACGCAGGCATAGGTATACGCCGCCAGGGCCAGCCAGTTGCCCAAGGGAGGACCCATGAACAGCAGCCCGACAACCACGGGAATGGCGCCGATCCGTGTGATCGTCAGGATATTGGGCAGGTTAATCGGCATGGCGTGTTCCGGATCATCGCGCCGCCGCGGACGGCGCGCCGTCGTATTCTATACCAAGGAGCGCTGATCATGACTCATAGAGATCGCGTAGGCGGCTCGTCGGGCAGGAGGAAAGGCGCAGGCGATGCGGTGCATCGTCAAAACTTTTCGACGCCCTCCGACGGGCCGCATACGCGACCGCAACGGCGGCTTGCCAAGGCTTTCGGACGGCGTCGCGCACGCTTCGCGATGCCCCGCATCGCCACAGCGCACGCTTAGGGCCGAAAACCTTGGTAAGCCGGCTCGTCGGGTCATGATCAGCGCTCCTTGGTATTAGCCCCGGGGATTAAACCAGTCATAGATGTTATTGGCCATCGCCGTGCTGATGCCCTCCACGGCCTCCAGGTCGGCGCGGCCGGCCTGGGCGACGGCGCGGGCCGCCCCGAAGTGGTGCAACAAAGCCTTCTTGCGCTTGGCACCGATGCCGGGAATGGCATCCAGCGCCGAGCGGACCAGCCTCTTCGTCCGCTTCGCCCGGTGCGCGCCGATGGCAAAGCGGTGCGCCTCGTCCCTCAGGCGCTGTAAGAAATATAGGACGGGGTCGCGCGAGTCCAAGGTCAGGGCCGCGCGGCCGGGCAGGAAAATGCGCTCGCGCCCGGCCTTGCGCCCCCGCCCTTTGGCGATGGCGGCCACCGCCACGTCGTCGATCCCCAGCTCCTGGAACACGTCCAGCGCGACGCTTAGCTGGCCCGCCCCGCCGTCGATGAGGACCAGGTCCGGCCACTGGCCGCCCGCCCGGTCCGGAGTCTCCTTCAGGGCGCGGGAGAACCGGCGGGTGAGCACCTCGCGCATCATGGCGTAATCGTCGCCCGGGGAAAATCCGCCGCCGCCGGCGTCTCCCCCGGGGGCGGCGCCGCGGATGGTGAACTTTCGGTAGGCGTTTTTCATCAGGCCCTTGGGTCCGGCGACGATCATGGCGCCGACGGCCTGGGCGCCGGAGACATGGCTGTTGTCGAAGACCTCGATGCGCTCGGGCGGCGCCTCCAGGTCCAGGGTCCGCGACAGGCCCTCGAGCAGCCGGCGCTGGGACGCGCTCTCCGCCAGGCGCCGGCCCAGGCCGTCGCGGGCGTTGGCCGTGGCGTGCGCCACCAGTTGACGCTTTCCCCCCCGCTGCGGACAGGTGAGCCGAACCCGGCGCCCGGCGCGCACGGCCAGGGCTTCGGCCAGCACCGCCTGGTTCGCCGGGCGGTGGCTGACCAGCACCAGCCGGGGCGGCACCTTGTCTTCATAGAACTGGCCGACGAAGGCCTCCAGCACGCGGGCGGCGTCATCGTCGCGGGCGTGGCTGGGAAAGTACGCGCGGTTGCCGAAATTGCGCCCCGCCCGGAAGAAGAACACCTGGATGCAGGTGTGCCCGCCCGCCTGGTGGGCGGCGATCACGTCCGCCTCCCCGATGCCGGCCAGGTTGATGTCCTGGTGGGCCTGGATGCGCGTCAGCGCCCCGATGCGGTCGCGGTATTCGGCCGCCTTTTCGAAGTCCAGGGCGTCGCTCGCGTCCTGCATGCGCCGGGCCAGGGTGTGCTGGATCTCCCGGCTTTCCCCACGCAGAAAGGCGCGGGCCTGATCCACCAGGAGCCCGTAATCGGCCTCGTCGATATTGCCCACGCACGGTGCGCAGCAGCGCTTGATCTGATACAGCAGACAGGGCCGGGTGCGGCCCGCAAATACCGAATCCGTGCACGATCTGAGAAGGAACGCCCGCTGCAGCACGGCCAGGGTCTGGTTCACCGCCCCGGCCGAGGCGAAGGGTCCGAAGTACTCGCCCTTGCGGCTGCGGGCGCCGCGGTGCTTCACAATCTGGGGGAACGGATGGTGGCCGGTGAGCAGGATGGAGGGAAAGGACTTGTCGTCGCGAAGCAGGATGTTATAGCGCGGCGCGAAGCGCTTGATCAGATTGGCCTCCAGAAGCAGGGCCTCGGCCTCGGTATGGGTGGTGACGAACTCCATGGCCGCCGTTTCCGCCACCATGCGCCGCGTCCGGGTGGACATGCGCGCCACCTTGGTGTAGCTGGCCACCCGCTTTTTCAGGTTCTTGGCCTTGCCCACGTAAAGGACGTCGCCCGCGGCGTTGATCATCCGGTATACGCCGGGGCGCGAGGGCAGGGTCCCGAGATGGGACTCGATGACGGCGCCGCCGGCGGCAAGGGACGGGCCGCCGGTCGCCGTCGGGGTGTCGATATGCCGTTCCGCGCCCATACCGGCTATGTGGCCGAAGGCGTGACCGGCGTCAATGGGGGCCTATCCGTTCGCATGGGTCATCGGCAAAAGTCAACTCGGGGCCAACTATCCACGATTCTTGTGCGTAAGCCTGTTGAAAATACCGCCCTCTCGTTCAAAGCTCCATGAATACCGCCGTTTTTCTCACTTCGCACAAAAAATAGGCAATTCCATAATGCATTGATTTGAATAAGGAATATTAAACCCGCCCGGCCAACAAAAACCCCCGGCGACCGTTCGGGGCACCATCGAATCGGTGAGCGAACGGCTTGGTCCCCTGTGCAAAACTCGGACGCCCCTGATCAGCAAACCTCTTTCCTGCAATGGCTTGTGGGACATTGTGAAAGCGTAAACACATACCTCCGGGTTAAAACGTTCGGATACTATGCCACCCTTGCGGTGCCCCCGGGGAAACGCCGGCGGCAACGGAGCGGCGCATGGTCGGGGCGGTCAATCCTCGGGGGCGGGGGTGTCGGTGCGCCGGCGTTGCGCCCAGCCCAGGTGCTGGCCGCCGTCGAGGGCGATCATCTGCCCGGTCATCGCCGGCGCCTGCAGAATGAACCGCACGGCGTCCGCGATCTCCTCGGACAGGGTGCGGCGCGCCAGGGGCAGCGCCGCCCACTGGCGGGCGAACGCCTCGTCCGTCTGGCGCGCGTGGGGCAGGGTCGGACCCGGCCCCACCGCGTTGACGCGAATACGCGGGGCCAGCGCCTGGGCAAGGGTCCGCGTCAGCGTCCACAGCGCCGCCTTGCTGACCGTGTAGGTCGTGTAATAGGGGGTGAGGTTCCACACCCGCTGGTCGATGATGTTGATGACGTTGCCCTCGCCGTCGGCCGGCAGTTGCGCGGCGAAGGCCTGGGTCAGCACGAAGGGGGCGCGCAGGTTGACCTGCAAATTCGCATCCCAGGAGTCCCGGGTCGCGGTCTCGGGCGTGTCGATCTCGAACACGGACGCGTTGTTGACCAGGCAGGTGAGGGGGCCGACCTCCTCGGCCGCACGCGGGACAAGCCGGAGACCATCCTCTTCCCTGGCGAGATCGGCACCCACGGCCGCCGCCCGTCCGCCGCCGGCGGTGATTTCCTCGACCGTCTCGCGGGCCGCATGCTCAGAGGTGTTGTAGTGCACAACCACGGACCAGCCGTGGGCCGCCAGGTCGAGCGCGATGGCGCGGCCAATGCGGCGGGCGCCGCCGGTGACCAGGGCGGCGGGATGGGGGCGCTCGGACATGGCGGCAGAATGGGCAATCCCCGGCCCCGTTTCAAGGACCGCTTCCCGGGCGCTTCAGCCCGCGGCCGGCACGGCGGCCAACCGGCCGGCCGCGAACGGGCCGCTTTCGCAATCAGAAGGAGGGCTCTTGGGCGTTCCTATCCGGTCTCTTGCCGCGGACGGGTGGTCAGGTGACGGAACTCGGCGACAATGTTTTCGTAAAGGGCGCGCTTGAAGGGAACGATCAGCCGCGGCAGGTCCTCCATCGCCACCCATTTGGCGTCGGTGAATTCCGGACACTCGCCGGCGGTCAGGTCGATGTCCTCGTCCGCGCCGGTGAACCTGAGGGCGAACCACTTTTGCATCTGGCCGCGGTACCGTCCGCCCCACACCGTGTCCGCCAATTCGCCGGGCAGGTCGTAATACATCCACTCTGCGCTTTCGGCGATGATCTCGGCCTTGTCCGTGCCGATCTCCTCGGCCAGTTCCCTGAGCACGGCCTGGCGCGGGGTCTCACCTTCCTCGATGCCGCCCTGGGGCAGTTGCCACGCCTCGCCGGGCGTGTCGATGCGCCGGGCGACGAACACCCTTCCCTCGGCGTCGATGAGCACCGCCCCCACGCCCCTGCGGTAGGGCCGCCGGGGCAGGTCCTCCGATGTCATCGCGTACGCTGCCTGAGCGCGACGGCGGAAACGGGGGCGAGGGCCAGGTTCTTGCCTTCCAGGGTGGCGGCCCACGCGGCGATACGCTCCAGGGTGGCGGGGTTGGGCGCGGCCATGGCCACGGCCGTGGTGCGTTTGCGGACGATGCCCTCGAGCTCGGCAAGCCGAATGTCGATGGAGGCCCTGGATGGGTTCTCGTCCAGGACCAGATCGTTGGCCACGTGCGGCAGGCCGATCTCGGTGGCGATCTCCGGCGCCAGGGTCTTCGGCGCCCGCACCGCCTCGACGAACAACAGGCCCCGTCCCCTCAGCGCCTCGAGAACCGGACGCAACTGCTCCTCGGCGGTGGTGAACCCGGACCCCATGAGGGTGACCACGCCGACGTAACCGGACAGCCGGCTGAGCACGAATTCCAGGCGCCGCAGGTTGTCCGCCGGGGCCAGCGAGGTCCTGAGCGCATACGGTCCGGGGTCGTGGACCGGGAAGTTGGCGGACTCCATGGGCAGGGACAGCAACACCTCGTGCCCCGCTTCCCGGGCCAGGGGAATCCAGTCGTCCAGACCCTTGGCATAGGGATCGAAGGCCAGGGTCACCGATCCCGGAAGCCGCGTGATGGCGGCCTCGGTGGCGGCCTGGCTCAGCCCCAGGCCGGTGATGATGACGGCGATGCGCGGTCGTTCGTCGCGGGCGTCGAAGGGCCGGGCGTAGACTCGCCACGGCCGGCGGCCGTCGGCGCCGACCCGGGGCAGGGGACCGTAGGCGCCCTGTTCGACCAGGGCCGGATCCGGAACCCGGGCCAGCGGCGGCTCGACGGGCACCTCAGGCATGTTGGAAAACGCCACCAGACTGACCGGCGAAACCACCACGCCCGAGTCCGGTCTCTCGTCGTCGGCGCCTTCGCGGTTGCCGGCCACGGTACCGGCCGCTTCCGCGGACGCCTGACGGTCCCCGGTCCCGGCGTCGCCCGGCGGCGTCAGGACGCCTTCGTCGGGGGCGCCGGCCAATGGGGGAATAGCCAGCTCGACGCGGGGGACGCCGGGCTCGGGTCCATACCCGGAGTCCCCGGCGTCACTGCCCAGGAACATCCATCCGCCTACGCCGATGACGGCGAGGGCGGCCGCGGAGGCCCCCGCGCCGACGATGATCAGGCGCCGCTTGCCGCCACCCGCGGAGTCCTGCGCCCCTTCCGCCGCATCCTCCTGGCCGTCACCGGCGGGCGCGCCGGGTTCATCTTCCGGCTTCCCGGAGTCCGCGTCCTCGGGATCCTCGGCCTGGTCCTTCCGGCGCGCACCCTTGCCGAATCCCAGGCCCTTGAGCAGGCCCTTGAGAGTGAAGGGGAGTTTCACACCTGTACCTTTCCGGGCACTCCCGTCGAGTGGCTAGTGTCCCGTCAACTGCCTTTCACCGAGATCCTTTCCGAGAACAGGGAAAGGCCGCGCAGCAGGTCAAGCGCCCGTCCGAGCTGGTAATCCTCCGGGGCCGGCTTCTTCGCCTCCTTGTCGGCGCCTTCGGCGTCCGCGCCGTCGGGCTTGGCTTTGCCTGTGCCGTCGGGCTTTTTTTCGCCGGACTTGTCGACGGCGTTCCCGTTGTCCAGGGCGCCCCGCAGGTCCGCTTCCCGCCGGCGGGTGGGCTGCGCGACTTTCTCGATGCGGGCCTGCTCGACCACGATGTCGGGCTCGATGCCGACGGCCTGGATGGAGCGCCCCGAGGGCGTGTAGTAGCGCGCCGTGGTCAGCCGCATGGCGCCATGCCCGGACAGCGGAATGATGGTCTGGACCGACCCCTTGCCAAAGGACTTGGTGCCGAGCACGAGGGCGCGGTTGTGGTCCTGCAAGGCCCCGGCGACGATCTCGGACGCCGATGCCGAGCCCCCGTTAATCAGCACTATCATGGGCACGCCTTTGGCCATGTCGCCGGGACGGGCGTTGAAGCGCTGCGTGTCCTCGGACCGGCGGGAGCGCGTGGAAACGATCTCGCCCTTGTCCAAAAACACATCCGCGATGGCCACGGCCTGATCCAACAGGCCGCCCGGGTTGTTGCGCAGATCGAGCACGATGCCCTGCAGTTCGTCGCCGATTTCCTCTTGGAACTTGGCCATCACCTTCTTCACGCCCTTCTCCGCCTGTTCGTTGAAGGAGGTCACGCGCAGGTAGCCGATCTTCCCTTCCAGGCGCGAGCGCACGGAACGGATCTTGATAATGGCGCGGGTGATGGTGACGTCGAACGGCGGGCGCCCGGCACGGCGGATGGTCAGACGGATGTCGGTACCGACGCGGCCGCGCATCTTGTCGACCGCTTCGGCGAGGGTCAGCCCGAGCACCGGCTCGCCGTCCAGATGGCTGACCAGGTCGCCGGGCTCGATACCGGCGCGGAACGCCGGGGTGTCGTCGATGGGCGAAACCACCTTGACCAGTCCGGACTCCATGGTGACCTCGATTCCCAGGCCCCCGAACTCGCCGCGGGTCTGCACCTGCATCTCGCGGAAGCTTTTGGCGTTCAGGTAGCTGGAATGGGGATCCAGCGAGGTCAACATGCCGGTGATGGCGGCCTCTATCAAATCCTGGTCGCTGGCCTCCTCGACGTAATCGGCGCGCACGCGCTCGAAGACATCCCCGAAAAGGTTGAGAAGCCGGTAGGTATCAGGGCTGTTTTTGCTCGATTCTGCCGCATCGGCCCGGGGCAAAACCAGAAGGGCGACCATGGCGGCCACCAGAAGCATTCGAGTTTTCATCCGCTTACCTTACCTTTGCGCGCGGCCAGCCAAGGCAGGGGGTTGATCGGCTGACCGTTCCTACGCAGTTCCATGTAGAGGGCTGGGTTTCCGTTTTCCGGGCGTCCCATGATGCCGACCGGCTCGCCGCCCAGAATCCATTGCCCGATGACGCCGTCGATGCGGGCCAGACCCGCAAGCAGGCTATAATATCCTTCGCCGTGTTCGATGATCAAGAGTTGCCCGTATTTGCGGAACAGGCCGGCGAAGACGACCCGTCCTTCGTGGGGGGAAACCACCTGGGCGCCGGCCCGGGTCTCGATCGTGATTCCCTTGCGGGTCAGGCCGGTCCTGGTGGCCTGCCCGTAGAGTCCCGTCAGCCGGCCCACGGCCGGAAATGGCAGCATGCCCCGGGCCTTGGAGATGGACGGGGCCTCCCCGCCCAGGCTCGCCGGCAGAGTCCCGGGCCGCGCCGCATCCTCGGCGGCCGCCTTCGCTTTTGCCTCGCGTTGGCGGCGTTCCTTCTCCAGGCGGGCCAGCAGGTCCCGCAAATCCTGCGCCTCGCGCGCCAGGGCCTGAACCCGGCGCACCGCCTCGCGGGCCTGCGTGGCGGTGCGGCGCTTAAGCTCCGTCTTGCGCGCCAGCAGCGTGTTCAAATGGGCCCGCCGCTCCGCCAGCCCGGCGACGGCGCTGGCCAACTGCAGGCGCCGTTCGCCGGCCTCGCGGCGGGCGCGGGCGAGCCCGGCAAGGTCGGCGCGCAGACGATCGGCGCGGCGTTCGATCTCAGGCACGGCGGCGCGCAGCAGGATGGCGCTGCGCACCGTCTGCGACAGGCTCATGGGTTGGGCGATCATCGCCTCCGGGGGATGGAGGGCGAGGCGTTGGAGCGCCATGAGCACGCCCACGGACTGGTCGCGGCGCGCCGCCAGGCGGGCGCTTTTGCCGGCTTCGCTGCGCGCCAGGCGGGCCAGCCTGGCCTCCAGCCGTGAAATCTCGGCCTCGCTGTCCTGGATGGCGCGGGCGGCGGCCACCCGGTCGCGTTGCAGCCGGCGCACCTCGCTCTCCAGGCCGGCGGCCATGATCTCCAGGTCCTGGGCCTGCTTGCGGCCCGCATCGAGGGCGCGCTCGACGTCGTCCAGGCGTCGGCCGGCGTCGGCGTCCGGTGACAGGGCCAAGGCGCCTCCCGCCGGCACCGCCAGCCACCCGGCCACCAGCAGGCTCGTCAACGCGCCGTTCGGGAGGCGAAGTTTGCCCATCCTATTGGGCGGCGGCGCGGACGCCGTCCTCGCACAGCAGCGACCGGCCGGTCATCTCGTCGGGCCGGGGAAGGCCGAGCAGCCCGAGGACCGTCGGCGCCACGTCCGCCAGCCGGCCGTCGCGCAACGCTGGCGCCCGGCCATTGACCAGGATCACCGGAACCAGGTTCATGGTATGGGCCGTGTGGGGTTGCCCGGTGGGGACGTCGCGCATCATTTCCAGGTTGCCGTGGTCCGCCGTGATCAACAGCACGGCGCCCATCTTCCGGACCGCCGTCTCCAGCCGGCCGAGGCACCCGTCCACGCACTGGACCGCCTTGATGGCGGCCTCCAGCTTGCCCGTGTGGCCCACCATGTCGCCGTTGGCGTAGTTGACGACGAGCAGATCAAAGCGGCCCGACTCGATAGCCTGGACCAGTTTGTCGGTGACCTCGACGGCCGACATTTCGGGCTTGAGGTCATAGGTGGCGACCCTGGGCGAGGGCACCAGAATCCTTTCTTCGCCCGGGTATACCGCCTCGCGGCCGCCGTTGAGGAAGAAGGTGACGTGGGCGTACTTCTCGGTTTCGGCGATGCGCAGCTGGGTCATGCCCGCCTCCGAAACCACCTGCCCCAAGTTGTTGTCCAGGTGCGGCGGTGGGAACAGGGCGGAGAAAAAGCGGTTCAGGTCGGTGGAGTACTCGACCATGCCGACACCGGCCGCAAGGTCGGCGACGCGGCAACGCGGGAAGCCGTCGAAGCCGGGATCGGCAAGCGCGCTCAGGATCTCCCGCGCCCGGTCGGCGCGGAAGTTGGCCATCAGCACGCCATCGCCGTCGGCCATGCCCGCGTACCCCCCGATCACGGTCGGCAGCATGAACTCGTCGGTGGTGCCCAGCCCATAGCTCTGGTCGATGGCGGCGGGCGCCTCGGGCGCCGTCTCGCCCGCGGCCTCGACCAGGGCCGCGTAGGCCTTTTCCACCCTCTCCCAGCGCGTGTCCCGGTCCATGGCGTAATAGCGGCCGCTCACCGTGCCCATGGCAAGGTCCGGCACGTGGGACACGTCGGCAAGGAAGCGCGCCATAAATTCCCCGGCGCTCTTGGGCGGCGTGTCGCGGCCGTCGAGGAAGGCGTGCACGCAAACCGGAACCCCGGCCCCGCCGACGATGCCGGCCAGGGCCGCCATGTGGTCCTGGTGGGAATGCACGCCGCCCGGCGACAAAAGCCCCATCAGGTGGCAGGTGCCGCCGCTTGCCCGCAGCCGCGTGACCAGGTCCTCGAGCACCGGGCTGCCGGCCAGGGTACCGTCGGCGATGGCGGTGTCGATGCGCGGCAGGGCCTGGGTCACGACGCGGCCCGAGCCCAGGCTCATGTGGCCGACCTCGGAGTTGCCCATCTGCCCGGCGGGCAGACCCACGTCCTCGGCCGAGGCGATCAGGCGCGCCATCGGGTATCGGCTGGTGAATCGGTCCCAGGTGGGCGTTTCAGCCAAGGCGATGGCATTGTCATCGGCATCCGGCCTGTCGCCCCAGCCGTCGAGGATGCAGAGGACGACCGGACGGGGCCGCGCCTCATCGCTTCGGGTATCGGACATGCTCTTAATATATGTTGAAATCGGGCCTTGACGATAGCCTGAAGGCGCTTAACAACTTGCTAACCGCGGTGATAGGGATGACCCGAAAGGATAGTCTGGGCGCGGTAAATCTGCTCGGCCAGCATGCCGCGCACCAGCAGATGCGGCCACGTCATGGACCCGAGCGAGAGAACCAGGTCGGCGCGTCCGATCACCGATCCGTCCATTCCGTCGGTGCCGCCGATGAGGAACGCCAGATCCCTGACCCCTGAATCCCGCCACCCGCCGATTCGTCGGGCGAAGGCGGCGCTGGTGAAGGTCCGCCCCCTCTCGTCCAGCACGACGACGGCGGCGCCCTCGGGCACGGCGGCCAAAAGGCGCTTGGCCTCGCGCTTTTTACGCTCGCCCGGCGGCAGGGCGCTCGCCTCCGTCACCTCCTTGAGCACCAGCGGCGGTGAGATGCGGCGCGCGTAGCGATCGAACAGGGCGCGCTCGGGCGCGCCCCTCACCCGGCCGCGGCCGAAACGGCCGACGGCGGCCATGAGAATGCGCATGGCGCGTTTTCCCCTTCGGGGCCGGGTTAGGCGGTCATCCCGGCAGGGGTTCCGGCACCCGTTTCCGATCCCGGTACGGGAGCCCCCCACATCTTTTCCAGGCTGTAATACGCACGCATTTCGGGCCGGAAAATATGAACCACGACGTCGCCGGCGTCGATCAGCACCCAGTCGCAATGGGCCGCGCCCTCAACGGAGATTCCCGTAAGGCCGCTGGCCTTCAATCTGTCGCGGAGGTGTTCCGTGATGGCGCCGATCTGGCGCCGGGAGGTGCCGCTGGCGATAACCAGGAAGTCGGCGATGTCGGTCTTGCCGGCGAGGTCGATAACAACGATGCGTTGTGCCTTGTCGTCATCCAGGGATGTTTCCACCAGCTTCAGCAGGTCTGCTGCCGCGGATGGTCTTTTTATCGGTCGTGGTATGATCTCGGTCCTCTATTCCGTTTCACCAGGTACCCGGCCGCGTTCGACGGCGCGCCGGGCGCGGATGCGTGTGGCAGAGGCCCGGTGAAGCGGGGTGCGCAGGAACACCCACGCCGGCGGTCTCAGGTCGGCCAGACCGCCGGCGCGCGCGGCGCGCACCCGGGCCCCGGCGAAGCGTCGGGCTGCCCTGCCAGACAACGCCCTTGAAGAATACGTGGGCCGGGCGAAAACCGCAATGGGAACCGTGCGGAACACGGTCCGCCAACGCTTCCACCGGGGCACCTGGACAAGGTTGTCGGCGCCCATGACCCAGACGAACCGGGTGTCGGGAAACCGCCGCTTCAGGAGCCTCAGCGTATCCACGGCGTACCGGGTGCCGAGGTCGCGCTCGATGGCGGTGACGACGATGCGCCGGTCATCCACCATCGCCCGCGCCCGGGCCAGCCGTTCGTCCAGGGGCGCCATGCCGGCGGCCGGCTTGAGCGGGTTCTGCGGCGAGACCAGCCACCACACCTGGTCCAGTCCCAGGCGCTCGAGCGCCAGCCGGCTGATGTGCAGGTGGCCGCCATGGGCCGGGTTGAAGGACCCGCCGAGCAGGCCGACGCGCGCCTTGGCGGCCGGCGTGCCCGGCCCCCTCAGGGCCGGCACTGACCGGTTCCGCGGACCATGTACTTGAAGCTGGTGAGCTGTTCCACGCCGACGGGTCCGCGGGCGTGCAGCTTCCCCGTCGAGATGCCGATCTCCGCGCCCATGCCGAACTCGCCGCCGTCGGCGTACTGGGTGGACGCGTTGACCATGACGATGGCGCTGTCGACCCGGTTGAGGAAGTCTTCGGCCGTCTCCGCGTCCTCGGTGATGATGGACTCCGTGTGTTGGGAGCCATGGCGGGCGATGTGGTCGACGGCCGCGTCGACGCCGTCGACCACGGCCACCGAGATGATGGCGTCCAGGTATTCGGTTTTCCAGTCGGCGTCCGTCGCCGGCACCACCCGTTCGTCCAGGGCGCAGGTGGCGGCGTCCCCGCGCACCTCGCAGCCGGCGGCAATCAGGTCCTCGATGATAGGCGGCAGATGGGTCCCGGCGACGCGCTTGTCGACCAGCAGGGTCTCCGTGGTGCCGCAGATCCCGGTGCGCCGCATCTTGGCGTTGAGGACGACCTTGCGCGCCATGTCCGCATCGGCGGCGGCGTCCACGTAGGTATGGCAGATGCCTTCCAGGTGCTTGAACAGGGGCACCTTGCTTTCCGCGCTGACGCGCTCGATGAGCGACTTGCCGCCGCGCGGCACGATGACGTCGATGAACTCCGTCATGCGCAGCATCTCGCCGACGGCGGCGCGGTCGCGGGTCGGCACCCGCTGGATCGACGTCGCCGGCAGGCCGGCGCCGTCGAGCCCGGCGCTGAGGGAGTCCATGATGGCGCCGGAGGAATGGAAGCTTTCGGAGCCGCCGCGCAGGATGACGGCGTTGCCCGCCTTCAAACACAGGCCCCCGGCATCGGCGGTCACGTTGGGGCGCGATTCATAGATCATGCCGATGACCCCCAGGGGCACGCGCACGCGGGAGATATCCAGGCCGTTGGGCCGTTTCCACCGGGCCATGACCTCGCCCACCGGATCGGGTAGCCCGGCGATGTCCTCCAGACCGCGGGCCATGGCCTCGATGCGCTGGTCATCGAGCGCCAGCCTGTCGAGCAGGGCCTTGCTCAGGCCCTTTTGCTCGCCCGCCTCCATGTCCTTGCGGTTGGCGGCGAGGATCGCGCCGGCGCGCGCGCGCAGGCTGTCGGCGCTTCCCGTAAGGGCCGCGTTCTTGGCCTCGGTGGAGGCGTTGGCCAGCATGCGCGCCGCCGCCCTGGCGTCGGCGCCGATGCGGCGCATAAGGGCGGGCACGTCCTCTGTCCCCTCTGTCCCGGGGACGGCTGCCCTCTCGGCGGTGGTCGTGGTGGTCATGGGATTTCCGGTTATCCTAGTACCAGGTCGTCGCGGTGGATCATCTCGTCCCGCCCACGGTAGCCGAGAAGGCCTTCGATTTCACCGCTTTTGTGGCCCATGATGCGCCGCGCGTCGGCCGCCGAATAGGCGGTCAGTCCCCGCGCCACCTCGCGGCCGCCGGGTCCCTTGACGATTACCGCGTCGCCGCGCTGGAAATCGCCCTCGGCCGCGATCACCCCGGCCGGCAACAGGCTTTTGCCCTTTTCGAGCGCCCGCAGCGCGCCGTCGTCGACGGTGATCGTGCCCGCCGGCCTGAGGGTGCCCGCGATCCACCGCTTGCGCGCCGTGCGCGGCGTGGCCGAGGGCAGGAACCAAGTGCACGGCGCCCCGTCCTCGATGCGCTTGAGGGGGTGGAGGGCCGAGCCGTCGGCGATCACCATGCGGCAGCCGGCGCCAAGGGCGGCCTTGGCGGCGGCCAGCTTGGTCACCATGCCGCCGGACCCGTAGCCGGTGGCGACGGGTCCGGCCAGGGCCTCGATCTCGGGCGTGATGTCGCGCACCTCGGGGATCAGGCGGGCGTCCTTGTTGGTCAGCGGATCGGCGGTGTACAGCCCGTCCACGTTGGACAGCAGCACCAGGGTATCGGCGCCGATCATGGCCGCGACGCGGGCCGCCAGGCGGTCGTTGTCGCCGAAACGGATCTCGTCGGTGGCCACGGTGTCGTTCTCGTTGATCAGGGGCACGGCGCCCGCCCTGAGCAGGGCCTCCAGGGTGTTGCGGGCGTTGATGTAGCGCCGCCGGTTCTCGCTGTCGTCCAGGGTCAGGAGCACCTGGGCCACGGTCATCCCGTGTTTCTCCAGGATTTCCTGGTAGGCGTGGGCCAGGCGCACCATGCCGGTGGCCGCCGCCGCCTGCTTTTCCTCCAGCCTGAGGTCTCCGTCGGACAGGCCGAGAGGCCGGCGGCCCAACGCGATGGCGCCCGACGAGACGACGACGAGTTCCTGGCCCCGGCCGCGGCAGACGGCGAGGTCCTCGGCGAGGGTCTCCAGCCAGTGCCGGTGGACGGTGCCGTGCTGGTCGTCCACCAGCAGGGCCGAGCCGATCTTGACCACCACCCGGCGGCCCGTCGCAAGGTCCGTGGACTGCGCCTTCGCGGTCATGGCGCCAATACGTCTTCTGAGTCGCGGGCCTGCGCGCGGCCCTCGCGGACGACGGCCAGCAACGCGCGCAGGACGCCGGTGACGCCGGTGCCGGCGACGGCGGAGATGACCGCCACGTCCCGGCCCGAGGCCTTGGCCAGGGCGGCGCGCTTTTCCGCCGCGTCCTCGCGCCGCAATGCATCGCACTTGTTCAGGGCGACGATTTCCGGCTTCCCGGCCAGGCCGGCGCCGTAGGCGTCCAGTTCGCGGCGCACGGTGTTGTAAGCGCCGGCGACGTCTTCGGCGGTGCCGTCGACGAGATGGAGCAGCACCGGACAGCGCTCCACGTGGCCGAGAAAGCGGATGCCCAGGCCGGTGCCGGCGTTGGCGCCCTCGATGAGGCCGGGGATGTCGGCGATGACCAGCTCATCGCCGTCCACCGAGGCGACGCCCAGGTTGGGATGGAGCGTGGTGAAAGGATAGTCCGCGATCTTCGGCCGGGCGCGGGAGACGGCGGCCAGGAACGTGGACTTGCCGGCGTTGGGCAGGCCCACCACGCCGGCATCGGCGATCAGCTTGAGGCGCAGCCACAGCCACCGTTCCTCGCCGGGCCAGCCCGGATTCGCCCGCCTGGGCGCCCGGTTGGTGGCGGACTTGTAATGGGCGTTTCCGAAGCCTCCGTCGCCGCCGCGGGCGATCACGATGCACTGGCCGGGCCTGGTCAGATCGGCGATCACCGTCGCCTTGTCCTGGTCCAGGACCTGGGTGCCGGCGGGGACCTTCAGCACCGCGTCCCGGCCTTTGGCGCCGGTGCAGTCGTTGCCCGCGCCGTGGCGGCCGCGGCCGGCCTTGAAGTGCTGGCTGTAGCGGAAATCGATCAGGGTGTTGAGGCCGTCCACGCAGAGAACGCTGACGGCGCCGCCGCGCCCGCCGTCGGCGCCGTTGGGACCCCCGAACTCCACGTTTTTCTCGCGCCGGAAGGCGACGCAGCCGTTGCCGCCGTCGCCGCTTTTCACAAAGACCTTCACTTCATCGAGAAACTTCATCGCCCCGCCCCCCAATCAAAACGGGGATTGGCAAAAAGGGGAATGGCTGGCCATTCCCCCGCGCGCCGAAGCGAATGGCCCCGATCCCTAATCTTAAGAGGTCGGCTCCACCGCCACGTAAACCCGGCCCTGGGCCCGGGTGCGGAATTTCACGCGCCCCCCCAACAGGGCAAAGAGCGTATGGTCCCGGCCCATGCCGACACCGGCGCCGGGGTGATACTTGGTGCCCCGCTGACGGACGATGATGTTGCCCGGGACCACGATCTCGTCGCCGAACTTCTTCACGCCGAGGCGCCGGCCGATGCTGTCGCGGCCGTTGCGGGAGCTGCCGCCCGCTTTCTTGTGTGCCATCTCGCCTTACTCCTTGGACCTGGCCGACGCCTTGGCCGGTGCCTTGGCGGCGCCCTTCCCGGCCTTGGTTTCCTTCTTGGCCTTGGGCTTGGCCGCGGTTTTCCGCTTGGCGTCCGTCTTCGCCGCGGGCGCTTTCGTGGCGGGCTTCTTGGGCTTGGCCTCGGTCTTGGGCTCGGCCTTGGCCTTGGGCTCGGTCTTGGCCTCGGCCTCGGCCTGGTCTTGGATTTGGTGTCCGCCTTCCTGCCGGTGGGGCTGATGTCGGTGATGCGCAGCACGGTCAGGGCCTGGCGGTGGCCGTGCTTGCGGCGGTAGCCCGTGCGGCGCTTT
>JADFHR010000024.1 GCA_022567015.1 Pseudomonadota bacterium | reverse complement strand
TCCGGGGGGACAAGGGGGGGTGTCCCCCCCGGCTACGATATGCGGGGGACGCCCCCGCGGCCCCCGGCGTCGTCGCGCGCCGCTTGTGGTGCACGCACACCAAGGCGCGACGCGCTCCTAGCCGGAAGCCTCGCAACGCCGTCGTATGGGCGTAATTTAGCTGATAAAGGCCACTAGAGCCCATGGCCATCCTGTTTTCCAGCCTGGAGGAAAAGCCGGACCACTGGCGGGTCGAGTTCGAGAAGCTCCTGCCCGACATGGCGTTCCGCGTCTGGCCCGACGAAGGCGGCGATCCCGCCGACATTCTGTACGCCCTGGTCTGGCGCCACCAACCGGGCACCCTCGGCCGGTATAGGAACCTCAAGGCGGTGATCAACCTGGGCGCCGGCGTCGACCACGTGTTCAACGATCCCAGCCTGCCCCCGGACGTGCCCCTCATCCGGCTGGTCGACCGCTCGCTGACCGAGGGCATGAGCGACTTCGTGCTGCACCGGGTGCTGCATTATTTCAAGGACATGCACCGCTACGAGGCGCTCCAGCGCCAGGGCCGCTGGCGGCCGCTGCCGCCCCCCGACAAGGGAAAATGCACCGTCGGCATCCTCGGCCTGGGCGTGCTCGGCGGCGACGCGGCGCAAAAGCTGGCCGGTCTGGGCTTTCCCGTCGCCGGGTGGAGCCGCACGGCAAAACGCACCGAAGGCGTCGAATGCTTCCATGGCGCCGACGGTTTGGGGCCGTTCCTGAGGCGCACCCGAATCCTGGTCTGCCTTCTGCCGCTGACGCCGGACACCGAGGGCATCCTGGACAGGAAAACGTTCGCCGCCCTGCCCGCAGGCGCCTTCGTGGTCAATCCGGCGCGCGGCGGCCACCTGGTCGAGGACGACCTGATCGAGGCCCTGGACTCGGGCCACCTCGCCGGGGCCGCCCTCGATGTGTTCCGCGAAGAGCCCCTGCCCGAGGGGCACCCTTTCTGGACCCACCCCAAGATCATAATCACCCCGCACATGGCGAGCTGGACCATCGTCGCCTCGGCGGCGGCAACGGTCGCCGGGAACATCCGCCGCATGGAAGCGGGCCGGCCGCCGTTCGACGTCGTCGACCGCGAGAGGGGGTATTGAGGAATTTTCGTCCGGCGCCGCTCAGCCGATCCAACCGTAGGCAAGGGCCAGCAGGGCGCCCCCCAGAAACACGCGGTAGACGACGAAGGGGGTGAACGTGGAGCGCCGGAGCCAGGCCATCAGGGCGAAGATGGTGGCCCACGCGGCGACGAAGGCCAGCCCGGCGGCGAGCACCGCGGCCGAGGTAAGCTCCACGTCTCCCAGCCGGTAAAGATCCAGGCCCTTCAGGGTGCCGGCGCCGAGGATGGCGGGAATGGAGAGCAGCATGGAGAAGCGCGCCGCCTCGGACCGCTCCATGCCGAGCAGCCGCGCCGCCGACATGGTGATGCCCGAGCGGCTGGTGCCGGGAATGAGGGCGAGGACCTGGGCGCAGCCGATGATGACCGCGTCGCCGACACCCAGGTGCTCGACATGGCGCACGGTCATGCCCGTCCGGTCCGCCACATAGAGCACGATGCCGAATACGAGCGTCGCCCAGGCGATCACGGTGACGCTGCGCAGGGCGTCCGCGGCATAATAGTTGACGGCGAACCCGGCGATGAGCACCGGCACCGTGGCGATCACCAGATATCCGGCAAGCCGCGCCCCGGCCTCCACGCGTCCGCTCGTCAGGTGCCAGAGACCGAGCACCATCGCCCACAGATCGCGCCAGAAATAGACGGCCACCGCCCCCAGGGTGCCGACGTGGACGGCGACATCGATGATCAGCCCCTGGTCCGGCCAGCCGGTCAAAGCGGGCACCAGAATCAGATGGCCGGAGGAACTGATGGGAAGGAATTCGGTGAGGCCCTGGACCAGGGCAAGCACCACTATATGTAGGACCGACACGCCCCCTCACCCCAAGCTGTTGCGCCCTTATACCATCCGCCGGGCCGAGTCCCAAGCGCCATTTAGTCTGATTTCGGAACCATTATTCATTTATTTTGTTTGTGGACTTCGCCAAAATTCCTATATTGCGTATGCGCCTGCCAGGCGGGAGGAAACAAGTAAACGAAACTGACCTAATTTCCTTCCCTTTCTCCCACGGCCCGGTGGATCCCAGGCTGCCCCAAGGGGGCGGCCGCCGGCGAATGGAGAGCGTTTTCATGGCCCAGAGCATGCTGAAATTCGTCGGCCTCACGGGCCAGACGCCGACCAAGCGCGATGCCGCCGAACGGCGCCGCGACTTCCTGGAAATCTACCAGCCCTTCGAGCCGGCGCGCGCCGTCGAGCAGTCCTCGCGCTGCTCCCAGTGCGGCATACCGTTTTGCCAGGTCCATTGCCCCCTGCAGAACAACATCCCCGACTGGCTGATGCTCGCCGCCGAGGGCCGGCTGGAGGAGGCGTACGAAATCTCCTCGGCGACCAACAACATGCCGGAAATCTGCGGCCGCATCTGTCCCCATGACCGGCTGTGCGAGGGCAATTGCGTGATCGAGGAGGCGGGCCACGGGACGGTCACCATCGGCGCGGTGGAGAAATACATCACCGACACCGCCTGGGAACGGGGCTGGGTCAGGCCGCCCAGGCCGCGCCGCGAGCTGGACGGCTCCGTCGGCGTCATCGGCGGCGGGCCCGCCGGCCTCGCCGCCGCCGAGGAGCTCCGGCGCAAGGGCTACCAGGTCCACGTCTATGACCGCTACGACCGGCTGGGCGGCCTCCTGATCTATGGCATTCCCAATTTCAAGCTGGAAAAGGAGGTGGTGGAGCGCCGGACCAAATTGCTGGCCGACGGCGGCGTCGTCTACCACACCGACTTCGAGGTCGGCCGCGACGCCACCCTGGCGGAGTTGCGCGCCCGGCACGACGCCGTCCTTATCGCCACCGGCGTATATTCGGAACGCGACATCGCCGTGCCCGGGGCCGGGCTCGGCAACGTGGTGTGGGCGCTCAAGTACCTCATCGCCAGCAACCGCAAGGGCCTGGGCGATGCGGTCCCGGAATTCGACAGCGGCGCCCTCGACGCCCGCGGCAAGCACGTGGTCGTCATCGGCGGCGGCGACACGGCCATGGACTGCGTGCGCACCGCCGTGCGCCAGGGCGCCAAATCGGTCAAGTGCCTGTACCGGCGCGACCGCGCCAACATGCCGGGCTCCATGCACGAAGTGAACCACGCCGAGGAAGAAGGGGTCGAGTTCGTGTGGCTGGCCGCGCCCGAGGCCTTCCTCGGCGACCGCCGGGTCGACGGCATCCGGGCCCGGCGCATGCGCCTCGGCGCCGCCGACGCCGACGGCCGGCAGACGCCGGAGCCGGTCGGCGACCATTTCACCGCCGAGGCCGACCTCATCATCAAGGCCCTGGGCTTCGATCCCGAGGACGTGCCGGGGCTGTTTCAATGCCCGGAACTGGCGGTCACCGACCGGGGGACGGTGGAGATCGACTGGGACACCATGATGACCAGGGTGGACGGCCTATTCGCCGCCGGCGACATCGTGCGCGGCGCCTCGCTCGTGGTGTGGGCGATCCTCGACGGCCGCAACGCGGCGGCGGCGATCGACGGCTACATCAGGGAAAAACAATCGGCGGCCATGGGGGCGCAGGGGAAAGCGGCATGAGCACCATGAGCACCAAGACGCGCGAGGACGGTGAGCGGTTCATCCGCGAGTGGCGGGCCAACGCCCGGCACCTGGCCGAAACCGGCCTCTATAACCCGGCCGACGAACACGGGGCCTGTGGCGTCGGTTTCGTCGCCGCCATCGACGGCAAGCCGCGGCGCGAGGTGGTTCTGGCCGCCATCAACGCGCTGAAATCTGTGTGGCACCGGGGCGCCGTGGACGCCGACGGCAAGACCGGCGACGGCGCCGGCATCCACCTGCAGATCCCCCAGGACTTCTTCAAGCAGCACGTCCAGCGCACCGGCCACGAGGTCCTTCCCCGGCGCCTCGCCGTGGGCATGGTCTTCCTGCCCAAGACCGACCTCGGCGCCCAGGAGCGCTGCCGCTGCATCGTCGAGACCGAGATCCTGCGCTTCGGCTACACCATCTACGGGTGGCGCCAGGTGCCGGTGGACGTCGGCGTCATCGGCGAGAAGGCCAACGCCAACCGCCCCGAGATCGAGCAGATCATGATCGCCAACACCAAGGAGGTGAACAACGCCCAGTTCGAGACCGACCTCTACATCATCCGCCGGCGCATCGAGAACGCGGTGCTGGCCGAGTACATCAAGGATTTCTACATCTGCTCGCTGTCGTCGCGTGCGGTGATCTACAAGGGCATGTTCCTGGCCGAGCAGCTGACGGCGTTCTATCCGGACCTGCTGGACGACCGCTTCATTTCCAACTTCGCCGTCTATCACCAGCGCTATTCCACCAACACCTTTCCCACCTGGCACCTCGCCCAGCCCTTCCGCGTCCTCGCCCACAACGGCGAGATCAACACGCTCAGCGGCAATATCAACTGGATGGCCTGCCATGAGCCGCGCATGGCGCATGAGGCGTTCGGCGACTCCATCGACGACATCAAGCCGGTGATCCAGGCCGAAAGCTCGGACTCGGCCGCCCTCGATGCGGTGTACGAGGTCATGGTGCGGGCCGGCCGCTCGCTGCCCATGGCCAGCGCCATGCTGATCCCCGATGCGTCGGGCAACAAGCCGGCCATGCCCGAGGCCCACCGGAACCTGTATGCCTACGCCAATGCGGTCATCGAACCCTGGGACGGGCCCGCCGCCATCGCCGCCTTCGGCGGCCGGTGGGTGCTGGGGGCCATGGACCGCAACGGGCTCAGGCCGCTGCGCTATACGGTGACCGGCGACGGATTGCTGATCGTCGGCTCCGAGACCGGCATGGTGCGAATCGACGAAACCAGGGTTGTCGAAAAGGGGCGCGTGGGGCCCGGCCAGATGATCGCCGTCGACCTGGAGGAAGGCCGGCTGTACCACGACCGCGAAATCAAGGACATGCTGGCCGCACGGCAGCCATTCGGCTCCTGGGTCAAGCACATCGAACAGATCGACGGCCGGATTACGTCGGGCGCCAAGGCCCGGCAGCGGTTCGACGCCGAGCCATTGCGCCGGCGCCAGTTGACCGCCGGGTGGAGCATGGAGGACCTGGAACTCATCCTCCACCCCATGGCCGACGAGGCCAAGGAGGCCACGGGCTCCATGGGCGACGACACGCCGGTGGCCGTGCTGTCGGAGAAATACCGCGGCCTCCATCACTTCTTCCGCCAGAACTTCAGCCAGGTGACCAACCCGCCCATCGACTCCTTGCGCGAACGCCAGGTGATGTCGCTGATAACGCGGCTCGGCAACCTGGGCAACATCCTGGACGAGGATGAGTCCCAGTGCCGGCTGCTGCAGCTGGAATCGCCGGTGCTTCTCAACGCCGCATTCGAGGCGATGCACGCGTACATGGGCGACACGGCGGTGGAAATCGACTGCACCTTCGACGCCGCGGGCGCGGGCGAGGCCGACAGCAACGCCCTGCGCGAGGCCCTTGTCCGCATCCAGCAGGAGACGGAAACCGCGGTCAGGGGCGGGTGCGTCCATGTCATCCTGAGCGACAGGAACATCGGCCCCGGGCGGGTGCCGGTGCCCATGATCCTGGCCACCGGCGCCGTGAACACCCATTTGGTGCGCCAGCACCTGCGCACGTTTACCTCGCTCAACGTGCACTCGGGCGAGTGCATGGACGTTCATTACTTCGCCGTGCTCATCGGCATCGGGGCGACGACGGTGAACGCCTATCTGGCCGAGGACTCCATCGCCGACCGCCACCGCCGCGCGCTCTTCGGCGCCGTCGACCTGGAGACCTGCCTGAGCCGCTTCAAGACGGCCGTCGACGACGGGCTTCTCAAGATCATGTCGAAGATGGGCATTTCGATCATCAGCTCCTATCGCGGCGGCTACAACTTCGAGGCCGTCGGCCTGTCGCGCGCCCTGGTGGCGGAGTTCTTCCCCGGCATGCCGTCGCGCATTTCCGGCATCGGGCTCCCGGGCATTCAGCACAAGGTGCTGGAAATGCATGCCGCGGCGTGGACCGAGGACGTCGTTGCCCTGCCCGTCGGCGGCTTTTACCGCTATCGCCACGACGGCGAGGTCCACGCCTTCGAGGCCAGGCAGATCCACACCCTGCAGACGGCGGTGGGCACGGACAGTTTCCGCACCTTCAAGCGCTACACCGAGGCGGTCCGCAACATGCCGCCCATACACCTGCGCGACCTCTGGGATTTCGATCCCAGCCGGGCCCCGGCCTCCATCGACGACGTGGAATCCACCACCGATATCCGCAAGCGTTTCGTCACCGGCGCCATGTCCCACGGGGCGCTGTCGCGCGAGGCGCACGAGACCCTGGCCATCGCCATGAATCAGATCGGCGCCCAGTCCGACTGCGGCGAGGGCGGCGAGTCGTCCGAGCGCTACAAGCCGCGTCCCAACGGCGACAACGCCAATTCGACGATCAAGCAGATCGCGTCGGGACGGTTCGGGGTGAACGCCGAGTATCTCAATAACTGCCGCGAGATCGAGATCAAGATGGCCCAGGGCTCCAAGCCCGGCGAAGGCGGCCAGCTCCCCGGCTTCAAGGTATCGGCGGAGATCGCGCATCTACGCCACTCGACGCCGGGCGTGACGCTGATCTCGCCGCCGCCCCATCACGACATCTATTCCATCGAGGACCTGGCCCAGCTCATTTACGATCTCAAGCAGATCAACCCGGACGCCAGGGTTTGCGTCAAGCTGGTGGCGCGCGCCGGCATCGGCACCATCGCCGCCGGCGTCGCCAAGGCCAAGGCCGATTCGATCATGATCTCGGGCCATTCCGGCGGCACCGGGGCCAGTCCCCAGTCCAGCATCAAGTACTGCGGCGTCCCGTGGGAGATGGGGCTGAGCGAGGTCCACCAGGTGCTGACCCTGAACCGCCTGCGCCACCGGATCAAGCTCAGGGTCGACGGCGGCATCAAGACCGGGCGCGACGTGGTCATCGCCGCCATGCTGGGCGGGGAGGAGTTCGGCATCGGCACCGCGGCGCTGGTCGCCATGGGCTGCATCCTGGTGCGCCAGTGCCACAGCAACACCTGTCCCGTCGGCATTTGCACCCAGGACGAATCCCTGCGCGCCAAGTTCACGGGCACGCCGGAAAAGGTGGTCAATTTGTTCACCTTCATCGCCGAGGAGGTGCGCGAGATCCTGGCGTCGTTGGGGGTGCACTCGCTCAAGGAGATCATCGGCCGCACCGACCTTCTGTTCCAGGTCAGCCGCGGCAGCCCGCATCTGGACGATCTGGACCTGAACCCGCTCCTGGCGCGGGCCGATCCCGGGGAGTTCCCGTCCTACTTCGCCATCGAGGGCCGCAACGAAGTGCCCGAGACCCTGGACGCCCAGATGATCGAGGACGCCCACACGGCGCTTTCCGCGGGCGAGAAGATGCAACTCGCCTATAACATCCGCAACACCCAGCGCACCATCGGCGCCAAGTTGAGCTCCATGATCACCCGGCGCTACGGCATGACCGGGCTGCCGCCGCGTCAGATCACCGTGCGCCTCAGGGGTTCGGCCGGCCAGTCCCTGGGCGCGTTCGCCGTCCAGGGGTTGAAGCTGGACGTCTTCGGGGACGCCAACGACTATGTGGGCAAGGGCCTGTCGGGCGGCCTCATCGTGCTCAGGCCGCCCGTCTCCAGCGGGCTGGAAACCAACCGCAACACCATCATCGGCAACACCGTGCTGTACGGCGCCACGGCGGGCAAGCTGTTCGCCGCGGGCCAGGCCGGCGAGCGTTTCTGCGTGCGCAACTCGGGCGCCATGGCGGTGGTCGAGGGCTGCGGCGCCAACGGCTGCGAATACATGACCAACGGCGTCGCCGTGATCTTAGGACCCGTGGGCGACAACTTCGCCGCCGGCATGACCGGCGGCATGGCCTTCGTCTACGACGCCGAAGACGTGTTCGAACGCAAGGTCAACGCCGACTCCGTCGTCTGGCAGCGCGTCGAGACCGAACACTGGGAGGGCGTCGTCCGCGGGCTCGTCGCCGAGCACGTGAAGGAGACCCAGTCGCGCTTCGCCGAGGCGCTGCTGCGCGACTGGGACCTGGAAAAGGACAAGTTCCACCAAGTCGTGCCGAAGGAGATGCTGGACAAGCTCGAGCACCCCCTGACCCGGGCCGGGGAACAGCAGGTCACCGCGGTCGCCGGGGAGTAGACGGGGACGCAGGGGCACAGGTTTCGCGAATCGCGGGTGACGCCGGGATTCAATAGCTCAGATCATACCGCAGTCATTCGCTCCAATACACCTCCGTAGCGAGATACTCGAAAAGCACCGATCTCACGAGCATGACACCGAACTGGGCTACGGCGTACCGGTAGATTCCGTCCTGAACGATAACCCAGTCGCCCGATAGGTCTTGTCCCGTCATCACGCGCGTCAACATGCGGCTGCCGACTTCCGGCAAGAGACCTCCCGAGCCGATGTTCTCGAACGCCGCTCGCTGCTCCGAGGTCAGACCTTCCAGCGGTGCTGACCATACATGTTCGGGTTCGGTCAACATGGGTTCGCCGTATTCGAAGAATGCGTGACCACGGGCGTTCTTGACGATAACTCGGTTTACCCTCTCCGTCTCCGGTTTCCAAAACGATCGCGTTTCACCGCCGAGCGTTTGATATTCCGTTCTTGCACGGTCCATTCTCGCTCTGAGTTTCGCATTCTCTCTCAAAATGCGTTCGACCTTTGGATTATCCTGACGATTCGGGTCCGTCGACCCTGCGAGCACACAGCCCAGGAAACCGATCAAGTATTCTTCATCCAGTGCGAACCCTTCGTTGCAGGCCTTGCATACCTGCACGACCGGGAGATTCGTCGGATAGGGCTTTCGCAACAGACTCTTCGAAGGCACGTGATCGCGGTTGGTTTCAAGCTCCACGATCCATCCACCACAGTGAATGCACCAAGCCTTTTGCCGTTCGTCGACGAATTCTTCGATCTGATCCATACCGAGCCTTATAGCAAAGTCGACTGATCATCGCGACGATTGCTGAGCAACATCAGGTGTCCATCCCAGTTCTCGTTCAATGGCGTCACGATACGGCGTCTGAATTTGGTCGGGCGCACGCCTCACATACTTCTCCGCCGCCAGCCTTGTGCTTCCTTCGAGGGCTCTGAGATACTCGACCACTTCGTCGCAAGACGGCTTGCCGGAGATGTCGGGAAACTTGGGCGGTAGGGCTGCCCATACCACGCCATCAAATCCCTTCGCCGCCGCCCACACCGCAATTGTTCTCGCCTCGCCATGATCCGAACAATCCTTGACGTTCCAGAAGCCTATATTCTTCGCGACCGTATCCTCTCGCTCCTTCAAGGCACGCTTCGCTTCATCCAGACCTTGAACGGCAAGTGCTGTCCAAAGAACATCGACCGAAGGAGTATTTTCGGAGACAACGAGGGTTATGCGACCGTCCTTCGATTTTCGAGCAAACTCAACCGGCAGCTTCGGGCCGTCGCCGCTCCAACCAGTTCGTAATGGAAGGTCTCTTGGGTCCCGAATCAAGGAACCCCAGCCAAGGCAGACAATCGTCATTCGTCCCTGCTGCAAACGACCCCCTGTTGCGGGAAGCAAGGCGCTAGCTCTTGATCCCGAAGAAACCTCGCGCCATGTCCTGCTTCTTACGCGGCAACATTGCGATTACCGCCTCGTGCATCGCCTCATCAAGCATGGTCCATGTCGGAAGCGCCCGGCTTTGCGGGTTTCCGATTGGATTATCGTCGTTGCCGTTCCAGCGAAAGCCGATCCGGCGCGCGGGATCTGCTTTTTCCGCGGCTGGGCGGCGCTGATCTGGGTGGCGGTGGCGCGCAAGTAGGGACGGCCGGCATTGGGGCGGCGGATACGCGCTATCCCTCCAGCTCCCACACCTCGGGCGCGGCCTCGAGGCGCTCTATCAGCAGCTCGCGCTGGCGCTCGAGCTCCCTGGGCAAACGGTCCCCGAACCGGTCGAACAGGGTCCTCTGGTCCTCGGCCTCGTCCTTGCCCGCCGCGCGGTCGACCTTCATCAGTTCATGGAAGGTCCCGGCGTCGTACCCCAGGCCCTCCCAGTTGATGTCCCGGTGGCGGGGCATGTAGCCGAAGGGGCTCTCGGCGCGGGAGCCGCGATCGTGGACGCGGTCGACGATCCATTTGAGCACCCGCATGTTGTCGCTGAACCCGGGCCACAGGAATTCGCCGTTCTCGCCCTTGCGGAACCAGTTGACCCGGAAGATCAACGGCGGGTCGGCGAGCTTTTTTCCCATTTGCAGCCAGTGGTTCCAGTAATCGGCCATGTTGTAGCCGCAGAACGGCAGCATCGCCATGGGGTCGCGGCGGATGGCCGCCTGCCCCTCGGCCGCGGCGGTGGCCTCGGACCCCATGGTCGCCGCCAGGTACACCCCGTGCGGCCAGTCGAAGGACTGGAACACCAGCGGAAACGTAGTGCTCAGGCGGCCGCCGAAGATGAAGGCGCCGATGGGCACGCCCTTGGGGTCTTCCCAGGCCGGATCGAGGCTGGGGCATTGGGTCGCCGGCGCCGTGAAGCGCGAGTTGGGATGGGCGGCGGGGGTCTTGCTGTCCGGCGTCCAGTCGTTGCCCCGCCAGTCGATGCAGTGGGCCGGCGGATCGCCGTCCATGCCTTCCCACCAGACGTCGCCGTCGTCGGTGAGCGCCACGTTGGTGAAGATGCAGTTCTTTTCCAGCATCTTCATGGCGGTCGGGTTCGATTTCGTCGACGTGCCCGGCGCGACGCCGAAATAGCCGGCTTCGGGATTGATGGCGTAGAGACGCCCGTCCTCGCCGGGCTTGATCCAGGCGATGTCGTCGCCGACCGTGTACACCTTCCAGCCCTCGAAGCCCGCCGGCGGGATCAGCATGGCCAGGTTGGTCTTGCCGCAGGCGCTGGGGAACGCCGCCGCGACGTAGGTCTTTTCGCCGTCCGGCGATTCCAGCCCGAGGATCAGCATGTGCTCGGCCAGCCAGCCCTCGTCCCGCGCCATGGCGGAAGCGATGCGCAGGGCGAAGCACTTCTTGCCGAGCAGCGCGTTGCCGCCGTAGCCGCTGCCGAAGGACCAGATCGAACGCTCCTCGGGAAAGTGGACGATGTACTTGGTCTCGTTGCACGGCCAGGGCACGTCCTTCTCGCCCGCCGCCAGCGGCGCGCCGACGGAATGCAGGCAGGGGACGAAATCGCCGTCGCCCAGCACATCCAATACCTTGCTCCCCATCCGCGTCATGATCTTCATGCTGACCGCCGCGTACGCGGAATCGGTGATCTGGACGCCGATGTGGGCGATGGGCGAGCCCAGCGGTCCCATGCTGAACGGGCACACATACAGGGTGCGGCCGCGCATGCAGCCGTCGAACAGGCCGCTGAGCGTCCGCTTCATCTCGTCGGGGTCGGTCCAGTTGTTGGTCGGTCCCGCGTCCTCGGCCTTCCTCGAACAGATGAAGGTGCGGTCCTCGACCCGGGCCACGTCGCCGGGGTCGGAACGGGCGAGATAGCTTCCCGGGCGTTTTTCTTCGTTGAGCCTGATGAGGGTGCCGCCCTCCACCATCTGCCGGCACAGGCGGTCGTATTCTTCCTTGGAACCGTCACACCAGTGGACGGCGTCGGGCTTGCACAGGCCCTTGACCTCATCCACCCAGGCCAACAGCTTGGCGTTGCCGGTTTGCTCACCACCCGTCATGCGTCTCCTCCCAACAGATCGTCTCCCCCCCCGAGGACGCAAAGCCGCCGTGCGGGATCGGGCCGCGGCTCCAATGCGAATCGGTCTGATTTGTGCCGCAATACCGGACCGCTTGCAAGGAAATAGCCGGTTTTCCGGCGACCGGGCCCGGCGCCTCCGTCATCGGCGCCCGGCGGATGCCGCGCGCCTCCGCGCCTCTTCTATATGGTCCCTGTCGGCGCTCGTTCTATGCATTCCCCGTCGGCGCCACGCGCCTCCGCGCCCGTTCTATGTGGTCCCCGTCGGCGCTTTGCGCCTCCGCGCCTCTTCTATGCGATCCCTGTCGGCGCTTCGCGCCTCCGCGCCTCTTCTATGCGATCCCTGTCGGCGCTTCGCGCCTTCTCGCCTCTTGCACCAGGCGCACCAGCTCCGCCCGGCACGACTGGGCGTCGTGCACGGGTGCGTCGAAGTCCAGGCGGGCAAGCCTGCCCTGAAGCCCCAGGTCGACGCCATGGGGATCGACGCCGATCATTTTCCAGGCCTTGCCGCGCCGCCCCAGGAGCACGTTGGCGTAGAGCGCGATCGCCTCGGCGTGGTCCCGGTTCATGTGATCGAGAATCCGTTGCTCGCAGTCGGCAAGCGCCGCCGCGGCGTCGGCGTCGGCGGCCAGCGTGGCGCCCTTCAGCCACACCGCGCGGCCGAAACCGCCGACGTAGCGGGCCCGTTCCACCGCCATGGTGTGGAAATGAAAGTCGCCGAACCCGGCGTACCGGCGCGCCTGGGGGTGCCGGGCGAGAAAGCGGCCGGCGAGGCGTTCGTCCGCGGTCCTGGTCAGACGCCCCATCACGGTCACCCGCGGGCCGGTCTGCGGATTGGCCCGGCGCGACGCCTCCTCGAACAGCAGCGACGCGCGCCCGTCGGCCTCCAGGTTGCGGGTGTGGTCCGACAGCCTGGACAGCAGCACGATGGGGCTTCCCCCCCAGTCGCAGGCCACGGTGACCAGCGACGCGTAGGGCCACCCGGCGGTTACCGCCTGCGCCGCCTCGGCCGGTTCCGCCAGGGCCGTCGCCAGGGCCGCCCACCGCGCCCGGCGCATGAGGCCCCGGGCGGCGGCGCAATCGTTCGTCGGTGCGGGCACCGCTCAGGCCGCCGGCTCGTCCCCGGCATGGCGCAGCACCATATCGCGCAAGGTGACGATCCCCGCCGGCGTGCGATCCTCGTTGGTGACCAGCGCCCGGGACAGGCCGAACTTCACCAGAAGCCGGACGGCGTACCGGATGTTCATGTCGGCCGGCAGGGTCAGCACCGGCTTGGACATGACTTCGTAGACATTCACCCTTTCCGGGGCGCGGTCCTTGCCGATGACCTGCCCGGCGACGTCGGACACCACCAGCAGGCCGAACTCGTCGTGTTTGTCCCGGCGCTCCACCACCAGGGAGCTGACGCCGGCGCCGCGCATCATCTCGATGGCTTCGTGGACCGTCGCCATGCCCCCGATGGTGCGCACCGACCGGGTCATGACGTCGCCGACCGTGACGTGGGTGTGCTCGGTCATTGGTCTTCCTCGATTTCGTGCAACAGGGTGGCGGCCTGGGTTTTCAGGCCGACGGCGTCCTCGATGGCGATCTCGAAGGCGATACCGGCCCCCGGCTCGTCGTCGAAATTGCCGGCGGCGGCGATGGTCTCCAGGATTTCGCGCGCCCGCGCCTCGACGACCAGGAACAACAGCACGTCGCGGTGGGCGCTCAGGTCGAGGCCGAGAAAGGTCTTCTCCGGCTTCAGCCCTTCGCCGCGGCCGCTGGTGATGACCGTCGCCCCGGTCGCGCCGGCCTTCCGGGCGGCGTTCATCACCGCCTCGGTCTTCTCTTCGTCGACAAGCGCCATGATGAGTTTAAGGTTCATCGCTGTGATCTCCCTCTTTGTGCCGCCTGGCCTGCCGCCACGAGGTCAGCTGGGCGTAGCCGAGGACCGCTATAATGGGAAACAGGCAGGCAAATGCAATCAATCCGAAACCGTCGATCAGCGGGTTGCGCCCCGGAATGGCGGACGCCAGGCCCAGTCCGAGGGCCGTCAACACGGGCACCGTCACCGTCGAGGTGGTGACCCCGCCCAAATCATAGGCCAGGGGGACGATGGTCTTGGCGGCCCACGCCGTCTGCACGACCACGATCAGGTATCCGGCCATGATAAAGGTGGGCAGCGGCGTGCCGGTGACGATGCGCAACGTCCCCAGGGCGGCGCCCACCGCCACGCCCGCCGCCACCACCAGGCGCAGGCCCACGGCGTTGATGCTGCCGCCCGAAATCTGCTGCGCCTTGATGGAGACGGCGATCAGGGCGGGCTCGGCGACCGTGGCGGCAAACCCGATGGCCGCCGCGAATCCGTAAACCCAAAGGTAATCGCTCCAGCGCACGGTGCCGTCGCCGCCGCCCGGGCCGATGAAAGCGGGCGCCGTAAGCTGCCGCGCCATGGCTTCGCCGATGGGGAACAGGGCCTCTTCCAGCCCGACCAGGAACAGGGTCAGCCCGACGAGGACGTAGACGAAGCCGACGGCGATCCTGCGCAGATTGGGCGGGCGCCGCCGGATGACCAGGAACTGGAAGCCGAACAGGATGGCGACGATGGGCGCCACGTCCACCAGGGTGGCCATGGCCGTGCCGAGGGTATGGTCCAAAAGCCCCATCCCGGTTTCCCTCATACCAAGGAGCGCTGATCATGATTCATAGAGATCGCGTAGGCGGCTCGTCGGGCAGGAGGAAAGTTGCAGGCGATGCGGCGCATCGTCAAAACTTTTCGACGCCCTCCGACGGGCCGCATACGCGACCGGAACGGCGGCTTACCAAGGCTTTCGGACGGCGTCGCGCACGCTTCGCGATGCCCCGCATCGCCACAGCGCACGCTCCTGGCCGAAAACCTTGGTAAGCCGGCTCGTCGGGTCATGATCAGCGTCCCTTGGTATAAAGCGCCAGGGTCACGCCCTTCAGCGGCCTGAGGATGGCCACGGAACCGAGAAGGATAAGCGGCGTCCACAGGACCAGATGGACCCATGTCGGCGGCGCCAGGGCCAGTTCCAGCGCCAACGCCAAACCGACGACGACGGCGCCGATCACGAAGATGCCGAAGACGGCCGGACCGTCGCCGGCGTCGTGCCCGCCGAACCCGAGGCCGCAGACTCCACACCGGTCCGATATATCCAGAAATCCGTCAAACAGTCTTCCCACGCCGCAGCGGGGGCAGCGGCCGCGCATGCCCAGCCCGATAAGCCCCGCCGTCGAGCGGGTGGGACCTTCGTTGGTAAACGGGGGCCGGCCGTCTACCACTGGTAGCCGTAACTGCCCCACCAGTAGACCCACGAGAACAGGAAGAGCCACACCACGTCGACGAAGTGCCAGTACCAGGCGGCGGCCTCGAAGCCCACGTGATGGTCGGGCTTGAAATGGCCGGCCCTGGCGCGGAAAAGGCACACGGTCAGGAAACAGGCCCCGACGAACACGTGGAAGCCATGGAATCCGGTGGCCAGATAGAAGGTGGAGGGGTAGATGCCGTCCGTCATCTTGAAAGCGGCACTCCAGTATTCATAGGCTTGGAATCCCAGGAAGGTGAAGGCGAGCAACACGGTCAAGGCAATTCCCAGGACGGCCTTGGGGCGGTCGCCGGCCCTCAGCGCGTGGTGGGCCCAGGTCACGGTGGCGCCGGAGCTGAGCAGGATCAGGGTGTTAAGGAACGGTATGTGCCACGTCTCCAGGGGAACGATGCCCTCGGGCGGCCATTGTTCGGCGGCGGTAAGGCTCAGGATGGGCATGCTGCTGTGGAAGTAGGCCCAGAAGAAGGCGAAGAAGAACATCACCTCGGACGCGATGAAGAGGACCATGCCCAGACGCAGCCCGTGGCGCACAGGCGGCGTGTGGTATGCGCCCGATTCGCCCTCGCGCACGACGTCGCGCCACCACCCGAAAAACGTAATCAGCAGTATGGCGACGCCCGCCAGGAAGCCCCACGGGATCCCGGTATGCATGTACACGATGCCCCCGACCGCCATGGTGAAGGCCGCCACCGTCCCCACGACCGGCCACGGGCTTGGCCCGACCATATGCCAGGGGTGTTTTTTGGTTACCTCGGCAGCCATCCATGCTCCTCCGTTCGGACGTGTCTGTTGCCGCTCGAACCAACCGCTATGGCGAGACGCGTTGACCCTTTGTCCGTGGACAAAAGGTTTTCGTCTGTGCCTGCCGCGCCTGTCCCTTTGCCGCGCGGGTCCTGGACGGCGCGGAAGAAGGTGTAGGAAAGGGTGATCGTACGGATTTCCCGGGTGCCCGGATCGGCGTAGATTTCGGGGTCCACATAAAAGGACACCGGCATCGACACCTCCTGGCCCGGGTCCAGACTCTGCTCGGTGAAGCAGAAGCATTCGACCTTGCTGAAGTACGGCCCCGCCTTGAACGGCGTCACGTTGTAGGTGGCTGTCCCCACTATCGGTTCGGCGGACACGTTCCTCGCCACGAAATGGGCGAGCACCGTCTCGCCGAGGCGCACCGTCATTTCATTCTGCGCCGGGCGGAACTTCCAGGGCAGGGTTGAATTGACGTTGGCGTCGAAACGCACGGTGATGGTCTGGTCCCTGGCCGCGACCGGCTTTTCCGAGACGCCAATGCGCGGCGTGCCGCCGTATCCGGTGACCTGGCAGAACAGCTGGTAAAGGGGCACCGCCGCGAAGGCCATCCCGACCATGCCGCCGGCCACGGCAAACAGGGCCCCGGCGATCATTCCATTCCTGCGGCGGGCGTTGACCATGGCTTTTTTTCCCAGGCGGGCCGCCTACTCGGCCGGCTGCCTTCCGCCCATGTCGGGAATTTCCTCATGGGTATGGAAGGGTGCTGGGGACTCCACCGTCCACTCCAGGGTCGTGGCGCCCCTGCCCCACGGGTTGGCGGCGACCTTCTCGCCGGCGGTGAATGTCCTGTACACGATGAAAAAGAACAACACCGTCGCCAGCGCCGTCAACAAGGCGCCGAAGCTGCTCACCATATTCCAGCCGGCGTAAGCGTCCGCATAGTCGGGAATACGCCGCGGCATGCCCTGCAGTCCCAGGAAGTGCATGGGGAAAAACAAAATGTTAACCGCGACGAAGGTGAGCCAGAAATGAAGCCTGGCCAGCGTCTCGGGATACTGCCGGCCGGACATCTTGCCGATCCAGTAGTAGAAGGCGGTGAATATGGAGAACACCGCGCCCAGGGACAGCACGTAGTGGAAGTGGGCGACAACGTAATAGGTGTCATGCACCGCCGTATCGACGCCGGCATTGGCGAGCACCAGGCCCGTCACGCCGCCGACCACGAACAGGAAGATGAAACCCATGGCCCACAGCATGGGCGTGTCGAACCGGATGGAGCCGCCCCACATGGTGGCGATCCAGCTGAAGATCTTGATCCCCGTGGGAACGGCGATGACCAAGGTCGCGGCGACGAAGTAGGCCCGCGTATCCACGTCCAGGCCCGCGGTGTACATGTGGTGGGCCCACACGATGAACCCGATGACACCGATGGACACCATGGCGTAGGCCATGCCGAGATATCCGAAGACCGGTTTCCTGGAGAACGTGGAAACGACCTGGCTGATGATCCCGAATCCGGGCAGGATCATGATGTACACTTCCGGATGACCGAAGAACCAGAACAGGTGCTGCCACAGGATCGGGTCGCCGCCGCCCGCCGCGTCGAAGAAGCTGGTGCCGAAGTTGCGGTCCGTCAACAGCATGGTCAGCGCCCCGGCCAACACCGGCATCGCCAGCAGCAGCAGGAAAGCGGTCACCAGGATCGACCACACGAACAGCGGCATCCTGTGCAGGGTCATGCCCGGCGCGCGCATGTTCAAAATCGTGGTGATGAAGTTGATGGCGCCGAGAACCGACGAGGCGCCGGCCAGGTGCAGGCTGAGTATGGCGAAGTCCACGGCCGGACCGGGATGGTATTCGGCGCTGCTCAAGGGCGGATAGACGGTCCAGCCGGTGCCCGGGCCTCCTCCGATCAATGCCGCCGTCACCAGCAGAATGAGGGCCGCCGCCAGCAACCAAAAACTGATGTTGTTCATGCGCGGGAAGGCCATGTCGGGGGCGCCGATCATCAGCGGCACGATCCAGTTGCCGAAGCCCCCGATCAGCGCCGGCATGACCACGAAGAACACCATGATGAGGCCGTGGGCGGTGACCAGCACATTGTAGAACTGGAAGTCGTCGATGAACTGGATGCCGGGCACCGCCAGTTCCAGGCGGATAAACCAGGACATTGCGCCACCGACGCCGCCGCCGATCATGGCGAGCACCATGTACATGGTGCCGATGTCCTTGTGGTTGGTGGAATACAGCCACCGCCGCCACCCGGTCGGTGTGTGTTCGTGCGCGTCGTGGGCTGTTGGCGAAGCTCCGTAAGCCATCTCAGTCCCCTTCGTTCACCCCGGTCTTGCCGAGCCCTAATACCAAGGGGCGCTGATCATGGCTCATAGAGATCGCGTAGGCGGCTCGTCGGGCAGGAGGAAAGTTGCAGGCGATGCGGCGCATCGTCAAAACTTTTCGACGCCCTCCGACGGGCCGCCTACGCGACCGCAACGGCGGCTTACCAAGGC
>JADFHR010000223.1 GCA_022567015.1 Pseudomonadota bacterium | reverse complement strand
CCATGACCGGCTAATCCATCGGCCTCGGCCGCCACCAGCGCTTGGGCCACGGCGGTGGCGTTGTCGCGCGAGGTCCGCGACGCGCAGAGAACCTCCACCGCCAGATCGTGGAGCGCCTCCAGGCTCAGGTTGGCCACGGATCAATTCCCTTCCAGCACCCGGCGCACGTTGGCCGCGGTGAGCGCGCTGATGCGCCGGTGGGAGTCCTCGCTCAGCCCGGCGATGTGGGGGGTGAGGATCAGGTTGGGGACGCCGTCCAATGCCGAGCCCGCCGCCAGGGGCTCGTTCTCGAACACGTCGAGCATGGCGCCGCCGAGGGTGCCCGCCCTGAGGGCCGCGGCCACCGCGTCCTCGTCGACCACGCCGCCGCGGGCGGTGTTGATGAGGACGGCGCCGGGCCGCATGCGCGACAGCGCCTTGCCGTCGATCAGATGGCGGGTCTCGTCGGTCAGCGGCACGTGCAGGCTGAGGGCGTCGCTGTCCGCCACGATGGCGTCGAAGTCCCGCGCCTCCACCGACAGGGCCGCCCAGTCCGCATCTTCGGAGGACACGTATGGGTCGCAGGCGGCAACGGTCATGCCCAGCGCCCGCGCCCGCGGCGCCACCGCCCGGCCGATGGCGCCGAAGCCGATCAGGCCCAGGCGGCGGCCGGCGACCTCGCGCCCCATCAGGTCCATGCGCGGCCACTCGCCGGCCAGCACCCGGGCGCTGGCGTGGTAAGTGCCGCGCAGAAGCATCAACAGGCCGGCGATGACGTACTCGGCGACCGCCAGGTCGTTGGCGCCGGTCGCCGGCAACACGGCGATGCCCCGGGCCGCGCAGGCCTCCATGTCGATGTTGTCCAGGCCCACGCCCAGGCGTCCCAGCGCCTCCAGGCGCGGCGCCGCATCGAGCAGGGCGCCGCGCACCTGGGTGCGGTTGCGCACGACCAGCGCCCGGCAGCCGGCGACGGCGGCGAGCAGGTCGTCGGCGCGGTCGACCAGTCCGGGGTCGTAGACCACGTCGTAGTCCCGGCGCAGGTCCTCGACCGCGGCCTCGTCCATGAACTCGGCGATGACGATGTCGGCCATGGGGGCCCTACTCGGCGGCCGAATCGGCGAGCAGGGTCTCGCCCGGCTTGACCCGGGTGAAGCGCACGGGCTCGGTGCGGACCACCATATCTCCGCCTTCCAAGCGGACGCAGGTGAAACGCGAGGCGGCCAGGTCCCCGGTCTCAGGATGGTCGGACAGGAAGTGGGCGCCCCGGGAATCCTGGCGCGCCATGGCCGCCGCGGTGATGGCGCGGCCGACCACGATCAGGCTCTTCAGGTCCAACCACTCGTGCCAGGTAAGGTTGTAGACCAGGTCCTCCCCGGCGACGCCGACGGCGTCGAGGTCGGTCTCCAGCGCGACCAGGGCGGCACCCGCCCGTTCCAGCCCTGATGCGCTGCGGACGATGCCCACGTCCTCCCACATCAGTTCGGAAAGCCGCTCGCGGATCTCGTCGAGGTCCCCGGGCGGGCGGCCGAGCGGCGTCCGGCAGCGCTCCACGCCGGCGGCGATGGCGTCCTCGTCGGGGTCGCGGAAGCCGTCGGCGCCGGCCACCGAGGCCGCCATGGTGTCGCCGGCGATGGCCCCGAAGACGGTCGAGTTGGCGACGCCGTTGCCGCCCAGGCGGTTGGCCCCGTGCACCCCGCCGGTGTCCTCGCCGGCGGCGAACAGGCCGGCGATCCCGGTGGTGCAGTCGACGGCGAAGACCACGCCGCCCATCATGTAATGGGCGGTGGGCACCACCTCGACCAGGCCGCCGACCAGGTCGAAGCCGCAGTCGGCGCACCGTTCGACCATGCCCTTGAACCCGGCCTTCACCGCGTCCGGGTCCAGGTGGCGCATGGTCAGGTAAAGGCCGCCCCCGGGGGCGGTGTTGCCGCGGTGCATTTCCTCGTACATGGCGCGGCTGACGATGTCCCGCGTCGCCCGCTCGGCAAGGCCGTCGTAGTCGGGCATGAAGCGCCTCTCCGCGCCGTCAAGCAGGTGCCCGCCAAAGCCGCGCAGGCCTTCTTCCAGCACGGTGCCGGTCATGCGCGTCCCCGGCCCCGCCATGAGGCCGGTGGGGTGGAACTGGATCATCTCCATTTCCCTGAGCGGCAGCCCGGCGCGCAGGGCCATGGCCATGCCGTCGCAGCTCTTGTCGCCGGACGGCGTGTGGTACTTGTACATGGTGGGGCCGCCGCCGGTGGCCAGCAGCACCGCCCGCGCCTGGACGAAGACGAAACCGCCCGACCGCATGTCGATCATCAGCACCCCGGCGATGGCGTCCCCGCACGAAGTCTTGATCAGCTCGACGGCGCGGTGGTCCTCCAGGCGGCCGATGTCGCGGGCCCACACCTGCTCGGCCAAGCGGTTGATGATCTCGATGCCCGTCAGGTCGCCCTTGTGCACGGTGCGGTCGAAGGTCTGCCCGGCGAAGGCCTTCTGGTGGATGGTGCCGTCGGGATTGCGGTCGAAAAAGCAGCCGATCTCGTTCTCCAGCTCGCGGATGCGCTCCCGGGCGCCGGTGACCAGGGTCCAGGCAAGCTCCTGGTCGTTCAGCCACTTGCCGCCCTCGATGGTGTCCATGAAGTGGCGCTCGACGGAATCGCCGGGCGCCAGGGCCACGTTGTAGCCGCCCTGGACCATGCGCGTGCAGCCGCATTTGCCGAGCAGGCCCTTCACCGCCACGGTGACCGACAGATCGGGCGCCGCCGCTTGGGCATGAAGGGCGGCGAAAAGGCCGGCGCCGCCGCTGCCCAGGATTAAGATGTCGGTCTTCAGCCGCCTCAACCGCGCACCCCCATGGACGCGAGGGCCGCGGCGCGGCGGCCGGCGGCGTCGCGGCGCACCGTCTCATAGAGGCTGCCGCCATGGGAATCCATGGCCACCCGCAGGGGGCCGAAATCCCTGATCCTGAACTTCCACAGGCTTTCCGGGTTGAGGTCGTCCATATCCACGTCCTCGATGGTCTCGATCCAGGTCGTCTCCAGGGCCGCCGTGCCCCCGATGATGGCGAGATACACGCCGCCCAGGTCTCCGAACGCCTTCAACGACTCGTCGCCCAGGCCGCCCTTGCCGATGATGACGGCGAACTCCGCCTCGTAGTCGAGCTGCTCGGTGACCCCGGCATGGCGTGGAATCTCATCGCCATGGGCGATCAGGGTGTTCCAGGCCTTGGTGAAGACGATGGGGTGCTTGGGTACCACGTCGTCGGCGCTGGTACTGCTGTCGTAGCCGGAGCTGCTGAACTCGGCGGCATGCTCGAAATAGTTCTTGCCGACACAGAACATGTTGCGATGCGGGTGAAGCGGAGCTTCGAGGCGTGTACCTTCGAGAGGCTGGCCTTCGCCCTTGGGGGCGATACGACCGCCCAGCTCGGACCAGTCGCGAATCAGCTGCTGCATGTCGCCCTGAAAGTCGGGAAGCAGGGTGCTCAACGGCCAGTAGCGCTGACCCGTGGCGTCGATCAGGGCGACGAGAGTGGGCTGGCCGGGCGCCGGCCGCAGAGTGGCGAATTTCATGTGAATTGGCTCTTCTTGGTTCTGGTTTGGTTCCGTAATGAACGAGCCTAGAAGGCGATTGGTACTCTTTCAAGTACTAATTCAGCCCGAAATTTTTGCCTTGATGTACCAAATGGACTAGATTCAGCAGGGATTGGACCCGTAATGGTTGATGTGAAAAGGAAGCCAAGTGACCGATAGGCCAGTGCGTACCGCCGATGACAGCGATTTCCAGGAGTCCCTGGCCGAGAGCGGGATCCGCTCCGATGGCGCACGAGCCCTGGCGCGATACATCCAGGCGGAGATTGCCAGCGGGCGTTTCCCCCCCGGTCACCGTCTGCCTACCGAGCGTGAACTGAGCGAGCGCTTCGGCGCGTCACGTGGCGCGGTACGCAGGGTGCTGGGTCACTTCAAGTCCCTGGGCTTGATCACTCAGGTGGTGGGGAGCGGTACCTTCGTGGCGGAAGGGGGCGCGCCGCTCGGCCCAGCGACGAAAGCCACTGGCATGGCCGAGTCGGGCGGCATGGCGGGGCAGGTCAGCCCGGCCCAGTTGATGGATGCCCGCCTGCTGATCGAGCCGCAGATGGTTTCCCTCATCGTGCGCTTCGCCACGGCCGGCGACTTCGAGCGCATGCAGGAGTGTCTGGTGAGATCCGAGGCGGCCGGCAGCATCGAGGAGTTCGAGCACTGGGATGGCGCCCTGCACCAGGCCTTTGCCGAAGCCACGCACAACAACTTCTTCCTGCGTATCCTGGAGCTGACCAACGTGGTGCGCGAGGAGGGGGAGTGGGGGCGGCTCAAGCGGATCTCACTGACGCCGGAGCGGCGTGAGCGCTACGAGATGCAGCATCGCGCCATCGTGGCCGCGCTGCGCGACCGCGACGAAGACACGGCGAGGGGCTTGTTGGAAGAGCACCTGCTGGAGGTGCAGCGCAGCCTGTTCGGCCGACGCTGATATCGACGCGACACATGCCGGATAACCAAGCCGCCGGACGCTCAAGGCGTCCGGCGGCTTGCGTTGTGGTCAGCGTGAGACCGCTTGCCGTGTCGATCCTACGTTTTTCTGGTAGTGGGCCCTTACCTTGCCGGCCAGCTATCTTGCCGGTGCTTCACTGGCGGAAGCGCTGGCAGGGCGCCCAGTGCTTCATCAGCAGGTAGTAGGTCAGGCCGGCCGGGATCAGGCTGGCGTACCAGGAGACGGCGGAGAAGCTGACCAACTTGAAGGGCTGGAAGGACCTGCCCGCGGTGCAGATGGACCAGGTGTTCCTTTTCGACGGCCGCATACCAACCCGGCACGGTCCCAGGGTGGTGGATGTGCTAGAAGGGATGGCCGAGGCGATGCATCCCCAACGTTTCAAAGGCATCTCAAGGTATGAAGTGTTAGTGAAAGACCGGCCCTAACACAGACGCCCCGGCCCCGTATGGTTAGCCCGTCCCGACGATCAAACGATCTCAGGGACGAAGAGAAACCAAACGTTGGGACCGGGACGTAATATCAAACAACACCAAGTGGCC
>JADFHR010000023.1 GCA_022567015.1 Pseudomonadota bacterium | reverse complement strand
CGCGCATAGGCGCCCTGGTCATGGGCACCTCGGATCTGGCCAAGGACCTGTACGCCGCCCACACCCGCGATCGCCTGCCCATGATCACCGCGCTCGGCCTGTGCATGCTGGCGGCCCGCGCCGCGGGTATCGCCATCCTCGACGGGGTGCATCTGGACCTCGCCGACGACGAGGGTTTCGCCTATTCCTGCCGGCAGGGCAAGGAGCTGGGTTTCGACGGCAAGACCCTGATCCATCCCAAGACCATCGACGTCGCCAATGAGGTCTTCGGACCCTCCGAAGAGGAAGTGGAGTGGTCGCGCACCATTATCGCCGCCCACGCCGAGGCGGAAAAGGAAGGCAAGGGAATCGTCGTCGTCGACGGCAAGCTGATCGAAAATCTGCACGTTCTCAACGCCGAGCGCCTGGTGGCCATGGCCGAGGCCATCCGCGACATGGAATCGGCGGCCGGGTAAGGGCGCGCGCCGTTTGCCGGCCCCGACCGTCGCCGGCGGCCCCGTCGTTGTCCTGTGCATTTTCGACCGCCCGGAGGTATTCGTTACGCGGAATACAATATTTCGCGGCGATCGTGGAATATCGTTGTAATTGCCGACGGGGTCTGCCAAATAAAGAGACGTCAGGCACGCAGGTCCTGGGAAACCCACGTAACGCGCCGCCGAGACGACGCTCCTGACGCCTCTTGGAGCCGGCTAGGCTCCGCGCACTTGAAAGCAGCTCCTCAGCTTCGCTCCACACCTTCCCCTCGGGCGTACCCTGGGCAGAGAATCGCCCGAGGGTCCGGGTGGATGCGGCCCCTTTCCGGTCCGCCTCGTCACCGGGGCATTCCGTCCACGGACCGTCGATAGCGAAACGTCCCGTCTCACGAGCGGACCCAAGGGACCAAATCCCCTGGATCGAGGGTCCGGACTGGGCACAATCCGAAACCCCTCCGGCGAACACACCACGTCGGCAGTGCCGACCTGGCGGTTCGCCATTCCACGGAACCGGCCGATCTCCACCAGGGAGGACTCGACCGTGTCCGCGAAAGGTCCGCCTCGCTGGAGAAACGAGGACTTCCGCCGGCAACCGGTGCCGCCTGCCGCGGCCGAAGCCACGATCGGCGCTGCCCCGGTCGCCTCCCCTCGGCTTCCCCGGCACACGGGGCGCCGGCTCCACTCCGGGTCAACGCCTTCCCGCAAAGGCCGCAGGGTCCCGAAAGACCGTTTGGCCGGATGCGGAAATGCGCCACATCGACGCTTTCACGTACGGGTACCATGATGTTAAAGAACACAGGTACGTTTCAAGACAAAAGTTTCCCGTTTCTAGAGTTTTCTGTGTATAAATTTCCAACATTTACACAATTGACCCACACGTTATCCACATAAACATACACATGCTTCTGGAATATATAGAAAAACCAATATCTTATGCACGTGTGGTCAATACTTCTATTTCGAGCCCTCTCAAATAAATGATTGCCGTCGTCGACGGGCACGGGTGAGGATGGGCGCCGGGGGCGTCGGCGCGCCCGCGAACATTGACTTGCGCGTGGCGGACGGTTAAACGGTTCGGGCGCCGGCACGACGTCGCCCACGACGTCGCGGAGGTGTTCCTGATCGCTCGAGGCTAGGCCTATGAAATCCGGAAATCGGCCCCTCTCTCCCTTCCTGATGTACCGGCCGCAATTCACCTCGATCCTTTCCATCACCCACCGGTTGACGGGAATCGCGCTGGCCGCCGGCACTCTGCTTTTCACCTATTGGTTGACGTCGGCCTCCTACGGGCCGGAGGCGTTCGCGCGGGCCCAGGCGCTCATCGGTTCGGTGTTCGGGCGGCTGTTGCTGTTCGGGTGGACGCTTGCCCTCTTCTATCACCTGTGCAACGGCATCCGGCACCTGGCGTGGGACGCCGGGTGGGGGTTCGAACTGCCTCGGCTCAAGGCCACGGGATGGGTCGTGATCGTCGTCTCGATCACCTTGACCTTCCTCTCCTGGGCCGCCGGCTACGCCGTCAGGGGAGGCGCCTGATGGAGATGCGTTCGCCCCTGGGCCGGGTCCGCGGCCTCGGTTCCGCCAAGGACGGAGTCGCCCATTGGTGGGCCCAACGGGTGACGGCCGTGGCCCTGGTGCCGCTCACCCTGTGGTTCGTGGTCTCGGTGGTTTCGCTCGTCGGCGCCGATTACGCGGCCTACAAGGCCTGGGTCGGGATGCAGGGCAACCTGGTGTTGCTGGTGCTCCTGATCGTCATCCTGTTTCACCACACGCAGCTCGGCCTCCAGGTCGTCATCGAGGACTACGTGCACGGCGAGGCGGCCAAGGTGGTAAGCCTGATGGTCATCAAGTTCACGGTCGTTCTGTTGGGCGCCTCTTGCGTTCTCGCCGTCCTCCGGGTCTCGTTCGGCACCTAGGAAACCATGGCCCCCGCTTACGAGATCGTCGATCACTCCTACGATGTCGTTGTCGTCGGTGCCGGCGGCGCCGGCCTCAGGGCGGTCCTGGGGATGTCGGCGGCGGGATTGAAAACCGCCTGCATCACCAAGGTCTTTCCGACCCGCAGCCATACGGTGGCGGCCCAGGGCGGCATCAGCGCGGCCCTGGGCAACATCGACGAAGACCGGTGGCAGTGGCACATGTACGACACGGTCAAGGGCTCGGACTGGCTCGGCGACCAGGACGCCATCGAATATCTGTGCCGCGAGGCGATCCCCGCGGTCATCGAGCTCGAGCATCTGGGCGTGCCGTTTTCCCGCACGCCCGACGGCAAGATCTATCAGCGTCCGTTCGGCGGCCACACGCGGGCCGGCGACCATGCGCCCGTTTCCCGCGCCTGCGCCGCCGCCGACCGCACGGGGCATGCCATTCTGCACACCCTCTACCAACAGTCCCTGAAGCACGAGGCCGAGTTTTTCATCGAGTACATGGCCATCGACCTGCTGATGGACGGCGACGGGGTCTGCCGGGGCGTCGTCGCCTGGAGCCTGGACGACGGCTCGATCCACGTGTTCCGCGGCCACGCCACGGTTCTCGCCACCGGCGGCTACGGCCGCGCCTATTTCTCCTGCACCTCCGCCCACACCTGCACGGGCGACGGCAACGGCATGGCGGCCAGGGCCGGCCTGCCTTTGCAGGACATGGAATTCGTGCAGTTCCACCCCACCGGCATTTACGGCACCGGCATGCTGATCACCGAAGGGGCGCGGGGCGAGGGCGGATACCTGAGCAACTCCGAGGGCGAACGCTTCATGGAGCGCTATGCGCCCACGTCGAAGGACCTGGCCTCGCGCGACGTGGTCAGCCGGTGCATGACGATCGAGATTCGCGAGGGCCGCGGGGTGGGCGAGCACAAGGACCACCTTCTTCTGCATCTGGAGCACCTGGGCGAAGAGGTCCTGCAGCTGCGCCTGCCGGGGATCACCGAAACGTCGAAGATCTTCGCCGGTATCGACACCGCCAAGGAGCCCATCCCGGTGCTGCCCACCGTGCATTACAACATGGGCGGCATTCCGACCAATCCCATGGGCGAGGTGTTGCGCCCGACGGCGGACGATCCGGATCGGGTGTGCCCGGGGCTCATGGCCATCGGCGAGACGGCGTGCGCCTCGGTGCACGGCGCCAACCGGCTGGGAACAAACTCGCTCCTGGACCTGATCGTTTTCGGCCGCGCCGCCGCGTTGCGCGCCGCCGAGGTGATCACCCCGGGGGCGGCCCACAAACCGCTGGACACCAAAGGGGTCGACCATGCCCTGTCCCGGCTGGACCGGCTGCGCAACGCCTCGGGTTCGCTGAAAACCAGCGAGATCCGGCTCACCATGCAGCGCGCCATGCAGGACAACGCCGCCGTGTTCAGGACCCGCGAGATCCTCGACGAGGGCTGCCGCAAGATCGACGACGTGTGGAACAGCCTGTCCGATATCCAGGTCAACGACCGCTCGTTGATCTGGAACACGGACCTGGTGGAGGCTCTGGAACTGGAGAACCTGATGGCCTGCGCCAAGACAACCATGGTTTCGGCCCAGGCGCGCCAGGAAAGCCGCGGCGCCCATGCCCGCGAGGACTTTCCCGATCGTGACGACGAAAACTGGATGAAGCACACCCTTTCCTGGCTCGACGGCGCGGGCAAGGTGACGCTCACCTACCGGCCGGTGCACACCTACACGCTTAGCGAAGACGTCGACTACATCGAGCCCGAAGAGAGGGTCTATTGAGAAGGCGGACCTGAGCCATGGTCGAATTCACGCTTCCCGCCAACTCCAAGGTGGGCGAGGGACAGACCCACGTGGCCGGCGCCGGCGCCACGCGCGTCCGGCGGTTCCGCGTCTACCGCTACGACCCCGACAGCGGGGAAAATCCGCGGCTCGATACCTTCGAGGTGGACCTCGACCAGTGCGGGCCCATGGTCCTCGACGCGCTGATCAAGATCAAGGACGAGGTCGACACCACCCTGGCCTTCCGCCGTTCCTGCCGCGAAGGCGTGTGCGGGTCGTGCGCCTTCAACATCGACGGCACCAACACCCTCGCCTGCATCAAGCCGATCGCCGACATCAAGGGCGACGTGCGCATCTATCCGTTGCCCCACATGCCGGTGGTCAAGGACCTGGTGGCGGACCTGTCCTTGTCGTACGCCCAGTACGCCTCGGTCAAACCGTGGATGCAGGCGGACACGCCGCCGCCCACCCACGAGCGCCTGCAAAGCCCCGAGGAGCGCGCCAAGCTCGATGGCCTGTGGGAGTGCATCCTGTGCTTCTGTTGCCAGACCAGTTGTCCCAGCTACTGGTGGAACCCGGAGCGTTACCTTGGTCCGGCCGTGCTTCTGCAGGCCCATCGCTGGATCGTTGATTCCCGCGACGAGGCGGCCGGCCAGCGCCTGGACGAGCTGGACGATTCGTTCAAGCTGTACCGGTGCCACACCATCATGAACTGCACCAACGCCTGTCCCAAGGGGCTCAACCCGGGCAAGGCGATCGGCGAGATCAAAAGCGCGATCGCGCGCCGCCGGTAGCAGCCCGCTATACCAATATTCGATAATATTGGTTTAGGGGTGGCGTCAGGGGGCGCGGCTCACGACAGGGTGATTTTGCCCTCGATATCCTTGCTCAGCCCGAGCGTTTCGATGGTCAGCGTCATCCGCGCCGTGACCGTCTCGTCGCCCTTGAGACGGCCGTCCTCGATGGCGGCGCGGACGGTCGACTCGATCTCGCGCTGGGACGTGACGCCCACCTGCTTGAGGAATTTTCGAATCTGCATATTGAAAACGTCGGCGTCCATGGATGTCTCCCTTCCTGCCGGCCCCCCCTGGAGACGTCCTCCATGGGACCTGTCTGGCCCCTAGAGAATCCATGGGACCTGTCTGGTTTCTAGAGAATAGGAATCCCAGGCCGCCGCGCCAACGACTTTGCAACAAATCCGCCGGGCTCCACATCCGGGGCCGGAGCCGGGTGGCTATTCACGGAGGCGCCGCCGCTTGCTACAGTCGGCTGTCGCCGTCCCGCCCCGGCGCAGGCCCGGGGCGGCGCAACGAGGAGCTCGGGATAAAACCATGACTCTCCATCGCATGCTCCTGGCCCGGGCCGAGGAGGGCCGGCCGTTGCGCGTCGGCCTCATCGGGGCCGGGAAGTTCGGTTCCATGTTCCTGGCCCAGGCCCTGCACACGCCCGGGCTGCACGTTCTCGGGGTGGCGGACCTGTCCGTCGCCACGGCGCGGGCGGCCCTCCGCACCACCGGCTGGCCCAGGGAACGGGTCGGCGCGTCCTCCTTCGCCAAGGCCCTGGCCCAGGGGACCACCCATGTCACCGAAGACGCCGAGGCGTTGATCTCCGCCGCCGGCATGGAGGTGGTGGTGGAAGCCACCGGCGTGCCCGAGAGCGGCATCCGCCATGCCCTTTTGGCCATCGGACGGGGCCGTCACGTGGTCATGGTCAACGTGGAAGGGGACGTTCTGGCGGGACCGCTGCTGGCCCGGCACGCGGCCGAGGCGGGGGTCGTCTACACCTTGGCCTACGGCGACCAGCCGGCGCTCATCTGCGAGCAGGTCGACTGGGCCCGGGCGTGCGGATTCGAAGTCGTCTGCGCCGGCAAGGGGACCAAATACCTGCCCGCCTATCATGCCTCGACCCCGGACACGGTGTGGGAGCACTACGGACTCTCGCCCGCGCAGGCGAAGGCCGGCGCCCTCAACCCGAAAATGTTCAACTCGTTCCTCGATGGAACCAAATCGGCGATCGAGATGGCGGCCGTGGCCAACGCCACCGGGCTGACGCCAGCCCCGGACGGCCTCGCCTTCCCGCCCGCCGGCGCCGACGAGCTGGCGCAGGTGTGCCGTCCACGGGATGACGGCGGCGTGCTGCACCACAAGGGCACGGTCGAGGTGGTGTCCAGCGTCAAGCGCAACGGCAAGCCGGTCCCCCGGGACCTGCGCTGGGGGGTGTACGTCACCTTCGAGGCGCCGTCGGACTATGTGGCGCGCTGTTTCTCCGAATACGGACTGGTTACCGACGACACCGGCCGCTACACGGCCCTTTACAGGCCCTATCACCTGATCGGCCTGGAGCTCGGCATCTCCGTCGCCCGTGCCGGTCTGCTGGGCCAGACCATGGGCGCGGCGCAAGGGTTCGTCGGCGACGTGGTGGCGACCGCCAAGCGCCGCCTGGAGGCCGGCGAGATGCTGGACGGCGAGGGCGGCTTCTGCGTCTACGGCAAGCTGATGCCGGCGGCGGATTCGCTCGATCTTGGCGGTCTCCCCATCGGACTGGCCCACGGGGTCAGGCTGAAGACCCCCATCGCCGCCGGACAATGCCTCCACTGGTCCGACGTGGACATGGACGAGACCGGCGACGCCGTCCGCTTCCGGCGCCAGATGGAGCAGGCGTTCGCGCCCCGGCGCGGCCGGCCGCAACCCAAGGCCGTGACGGCGTGAGCGGCATCGTCGTCGTCACCGGGGCGCGGCTGCCGGTTTCCGGGGGACGGCGAGGGACGGGCCCGGGGATGGACCTTCTCCGCCTTTCCCCTTTGCGCGCGACGGTTTTTTGAGCCTTGACTTCCGCGCCCGTGTGCCGACCTCACCCCTTATACCAAGGAGCGCTCCTTGGTATTAGACCAATTTAAACCAATGCAATCTAACATCGGTATTCCATGACCGACGGACCCCTACACGCCTATCGCGCCCTGCTGGCCAGCGGGAAGATCAAGCCCGACGTGGCCCAGGAACTGGCGGCGGAGAAATTGCAGGACCTGCACGGGACGCTGGATCTCTACGCTCCGCACATGGGGGCCGGTGGCTGGAAGGCGCGGCTGGCGCTTCGCGGCCGCAGGAAGGAGGCTCCCAAGGGGCTCTACCTGTTCGGCGGCGCCGGGCGCGGCAAGACCATGCTCATGGATCTGTTCTTCGCGTGCTCGACGGTTGAGGCGAGAAAGCACGTCCACTTCCACGCCTTCATGCTCGAGGTGCACAACCGGGTGCACCGTTTCCGGCAGGCGGTCGAGGCCGGCCGGGCGCCGGAGAGCACCAATCCCCTGGCCGCCCTTTCCAAGGTCATCGTCGACCAGGCGTGGCTGCTGTGCTTCGACGAGCTCCACGTGACCGACATCGCCGACGCCATGATCCTGGGGCGTCTGTTCGAAGCCCTGTTCGAGGCCGGCGTGGTGATTGTGACCACGTCCAACCGCGCGCCCGGTGATCTGTACAAGGGCGGGCTCCAGCGCGAACGCTTTCTGCCCGTCATAAGGCTCCTGGAGGAGAAGCTGGAGATTTTGGAACTGGACAGCGGAAACGACTACCGCCTGGACGCCCTCAGGTCCATGAACGTCTACCTGACCCCCACGGGCGCGGAAACGGACCGCGCCCTGGAGCGCTGTTTCGCCCGCCTGACCAACGGCGCCAAGGCCGGGCACGACAGGATCACCGTGCAAGGGCGCCAGGTCGACATCGGACTGGCCGTCGACGGGACCGCCTTCTCCAGGTTCTCCGATCTGTGCGAGCAACCGCTCGGCGCCGCCGATTACCTGGCCATCGCCGGCAAGTATCACACCGTCGTGCTCGCCGGCATTCCCCGCCTGGGCCCGGTCAGGCACAACGAGGCCAAGCGCTTCGCCGTCCTCATCGACGCCCTGTACGAGCATAAGGTCAACCTGATCTGTTCGGCCGACACGGCGCCGGAGAATCTTTACACCGAAGGCGACGGCGCGTTCGAGTTCCAGCGCACCGCCTCGCGCCTGATCGAGATGCAGTCCCGGGACTACATGGCGGCGCCGCACGTGCCCTGAGACCAGGCGCCGGTCCGGCTCCTTGGCATTACCCCCCCCCCGCCGGTATTAACCCGCATTTCCCAGATGACCCAATGACCTGATGCCGCATTGTTCTTAATTCTATTATAGGAGTCAGAGATTTGGTTGCTCCGGGAGGCGGCGCAGATGGGGAACCCGAAGGGTGAATCGGATCGGCGGCCTCTGCGGCCCCTATGCGACCGCCGCCCTACCCATTCGGAGATCAAAACGAGGACACCGAGCCGGAATCCGTCGCCACCGCTAGTGGGCGATCTGGCGAGATGGGGGCATGATCAACCCCATCGCAGGACTTCACATGGGGAATCCCATCTAATTCCTTGTACGGCCGGTCATGGTACACTCCGGAGAAGTCCCTGCACGGGCTTCGGCGTGCTCGGCACGGGCCGGACGCCGAGGCAATAACGAGGGAGTTTGGTTATGTCGATTGTCCGATTTCCGGCGGCGTTCCCGATTGTCCTGGGCGCCGCATTGCTGCTGGGTCTCGCGAGCATCCAGCCGGCCCGCGCGTGCGGCTCCATCGACCACTGGATCGCCAAGTATTCAGGCGCGGGCGCCTCGGATAGGGGTCGGGAGTCGGCCCTGTGGGAACTGGCGGCGGAGTGCGGCGACTACGCGGGCAAAGCCAGCGACGCCCAGCTTCTCGATGTGTTGCGCGACGCCGTCAAGCGCCGCCTCGACACCGACCTGATCCAAATTGTCTTCGACATCTACCGGTGCCTTTCCGGCGTGCGCGACGACGGCGCGTATGGGGAGCTGAGGACGGCCCTCGATACGTCGGGCTGTCCGACCGAGGAGCAGTTGAAGGCGTGGGGCGAATCACGGGTCGACAACGCCCTGATCCGCGGCGCGCCGGCGAAAAGCGCCAAGCGCGTCGGCTGGCTCAGGAAGGGGGCGGTGGTCGACAAGCTGGGCGCCGAGGGCGACTGGATCAAGGTGCGCACGTGGACCGGTCTGACGGGCTACATGCACGGTTCGCTGCTGGCCGAGTATTGACGGCCGGGCCCGTCACGGCGGAAGCGGAGGCTCAGCCGTCCGCCGACCAACGGCCTTCGACGAGCTCGTACTCGTTCTCCCGGAGCCAGGCACACGACACCTCGTAATAGTTGAACATACACTAAAACACTCTCCTTAAAGCTGTCTTTTTCTCTGCCCTTATACCGAGCGCCGCCGGATGATTCGAATCGGCCCAGCCTGTGTGCCAGCGGAATGCGATAATGTGTGTGTTGGATTAAGTGTTGGCATACCAGCCCTGCCTCCATATATCTTGCGCGTTCCGCGGTCCGCACCATATCGTGGTTAAGGCATGGCGCCGGCCGGGGGACCAGGGGGTTCCCTGACCATGGGAGGAACCGTGTAGATGAGCACCATCGTTCTGCCGGACGGCCACGCGTCGAGCGAAGCGCGCCTGGATCCGTACCTGGATCCGTGGGCCGAGATCGAACGCCTGCGCCGGGAGCGGAACGCCGTCATCCTGGCCCACTATTACCAGGACAGCGAGATCCAGGACCTGGCCGATTTCGTCGGCGATTCCTTAGACCTGTCGCGCAAGGCGGCGGCCACCGACGCCGACGTGATCGTCTTTTGCGGGGTCCGGTTCATGGCCGAGGTGGCCAAGGTCCTGAGCCCCGGCAAGACCGTGCTGTTGCCCGATATGGACGCCGGCTGTTCCCTGGAAGAGACCTGTCCGCCGGACGAATTCCGGCGCTTCTGCGAGGCCCACGCCGACCATGTGGTGGTCACCTACATCAACTGTTCGGCGGAGGTCAAGGCGCTGTCCGACGTCGTCGTCACCTCGTCGAACGCCGAACACATCATCCGCCAACTGCCGGAAGACCGGCCCATACTGTTCGCGCCGGACCAGCACCTGGGCGCCTACCTGGCGAGGAAGACCGGGCGCGAGATGACTTTGTGGCCGGGTACCTGCATCGTCCACGACCGGTTCTCCGAGCGCGAGCTGGTGCGGCTCAAGGGCCGCCACCCGGACGCCAAGGTGGCCGCCCATCCCGAATGCCACGAAGGAATCCTCAAGCACGCGGACCACGTGGGCTCGACCCGGTCGATCCTGGACTTCGTGCTCAACGCGCCGGGCAAGGAATTCATCATCGCCACCGAGCGCCACATCATCCACCAGATGAAGAAGGCGGCGCCGGCCAAGACCTTCATCCCGGCGCCGGGCGCCGACGGCAGCTGCAACTGCGCCAACTGCCCGTTCATGGAGCTGAACACGATCGAGAAGCTGCACCTGTGCCTGCTCAACATGGCGCCCAGGGTGGAAATGCCCGAGGACCTGCGCCGGCGGGCGTACCAGCCCCTGCAGCGCATGATGGAGATGTCTCCGCCGCCCAGACCGGCGGCGGCCCGCGCGGCGGAATAACGCTATGACCTTCGCCGCGCCCGGCCCGGCGGACGTCGGCGCCGCGGTGACGGCGGCGCTTGCCGAGGACATGGGCACGGGCGACATCACCACCGATGCCCTGGTCCCCGCCGACGCCACCCTCAGCCTGATCATGGCGGCCCGCCAGGACATCGTGGCCGCCGGCCTGCCGGTCGCCCGCGAGGTGTTCCGCCGCCTCGCCCCGGCGGCGGCGCTGGGCGTCGAGACGTCCGACGGCACCTCCGTTTCGGCGGGGACCGTGATGATGCGCATCGAAGGGCCGGCCCGCGGCCTGCTGTCGGGAGAGCGCGTGGCCCTCAACTTCGTCCAGGTGCTCTCCGGCATCGCCACCCTGACCCGCGCCTATGTGCAGCGCATCGCCGGCACCGGCGCGGTCCTGCTGGACACCCGCAAGACGGTGCCGGGATTGCGGGCGCTTTCCAAGTACGCGACGGCGCTTGGCGGCGCCCGGAACCACCGCCTGCGCCTGGACGACGGGGTGCTGATCAAGGACAACCACATCGCCGTCTGCGGCGGCGTGGAGCAAGCGGTGGCCCGCGCCAGGGCCGCCGGCCTCACCGCCATCGAGGTGGAGTGCGATACCATCGCCCAGGTGACCGAAGCCCTCGGCGCCGGGGCCGGGCGCATCCTGCTCGACAACATGACCCCGGACGCCTTGCGCCGGGCGGTGGAGATGGCCGGCGGCCGGGTTCCCCTCGAAGCGTCGGGCGGGGTGACCCTGGACACCATCCGCGCCATCGCCGAAACCGGCGTCGACTACATCTCCGTCGGCGCCATCACCCACTCGGCGCCGGCGGTGGACGTCGGCATCGACCTCGCCGGGGACTGATGGTGGTTTGGAATCCGTGTTCGGGATCCCTAAATTACACGGTATCCGGAGGCACCCGAAACGGCCCGCTTGCCCTTGCCCTTGGCCATGAATCGCGGTACTAACGCCGGGGGCGGGGAGCACGCGCCGCGGTGGACGGCGGCGCGGGTTTTTTTCTGCACTCCGGCCGAAGGACTCATCCATGGCACGCAGCAAGATCGCCCTCATCGGCGCCGGCAACATCGGCGGCACCCTGGCCCACCTGGTCGGCCTGAAGGAACTGGGCGACCCGGTCCTCTTCGATATCATCAAGGGCGTGCCCCAGGGCAAGAGTCTGGACATGGCCCAGTCCTCTCCCGTCGAGGGGTTCGACGCCCGCTGCGTCGGCACCAACCGCTACTCGGCGATCCGCGGCGCCGACGTGGTCATCGTCACCGCCGGCGTCGCCCGCAAACCGGGCATGAGCCGCGATGACCTGATCGGAATCAACACCCAGGTCATGCAATCGGTGGGCGAGGGCATCGGCAGATACTGTCCCGACGCCTTCGTCATCTGCATCACCAATCCCCTGGACGCCATGGTGTGGGCGTTGCGCGAGGCCTCGGGGCTTCCCCACGCCAAGGTGGTGGGCATGGCCGGCGTGCTGGATTCGGCGCGCTTCCGCTATTTCCTGGCCGAAGAGTTCAACGTCTCCATCGAGGACGTGACCGCCTTCGTGCTCGGCGGCCACGGCGACACCATGGTGCCCCTGGTGCGCTATTCCACGGTCGCCGGCATCCCGCTGCCCGATCTGGTGGCGATGAAGTGGACGACCCAGAAAAGGCTCGATGCGATCGTCCAGCGCACCCGCGACGGCGGCGCCGAGATCATCGGCCTGCTGAAGACCGGATCGGCCTACTACGCGCCGGCCAGCGCCGCCATCCAGATGGCCGAATCCTACCTCAAGGACAAGCGCCGGGTGCTGCCGTGCGCGGCGTACCTGCGCGGCGAGTACGGGGTCAAGGGCCTCTATGTGGGCGTGCCCTGCATCATCGGGGCGAAGGGCGTCGAGAAGATCATCGAGATCAAGCTCGACCGGTCCGAGCGGGCGCTCTTCAACGGATCCGTCAAGGCGGTGCGCACCCTGCTCGCCATCACCAAGAAGCTGCGCCGCCGGGCCCCCGGGCCGAAGACGGCGCAGCCCGCGGCAAAGGCCCGGCCGCGGAAAGCGGCCGCCGGAAAGGCCAAGCGGAAGTGACGGAATGCGTTCCCCTGCCGGGTTCCCGGTAGGCCAGAGGGAAACCGGATGAACATTCACGAATACCAGGCCAAGCAGCTGCTGGCCAAATACGGCGTCGCCGTGCCCCGCGGCGGAGTCGTCTACACGGCGGCCGAGGCCGAATCCGTGGCCAAGGAGCTGGGCGGCCCGGTATGGGTGGTGAAAGCCCAGATTCACGCCGGCGGCCGCGGCAAGGGCGGCGGCGTCAAGCTGGTCAAGTCCGTCGCCGAGGCGCGCCAGGCCGCCGACGCGATGCTCGGCATGACCCTGGTCACCCACCAGACCGGCGCCAAGGGCAAGGACGTCAAGCGCGTCTATATCGAGGAAGGCTGCGACATCAAGCGCGAGCTGTATCTCGGCATGCTCATCGACCGCGGCAGCGCGCGCATCACCCTCATGGCCTCCACCGAGGGCGGCATGGACATCGAGGAGGTGGCGGCGAAGACGCCGGAGAAGATCCTCAAGGTGAGCATCGATCCGGCCGTCGGCATGCAGGCGTTCCACGCGCGCAGGCTGGCCTTCGGATTGGGCCTGGAGGGCGCCCAGGTGGGGGCGGCGGTGAAGCTCATCGGAGGGATGTACAGGGCGTTCGTCGATCTCGACGCGACCCTTGTCGAGATCAACCCGCTGGTGGTCACCGGCGCCGGCGACGTCGTCGCCCTCGATGCCAAGATGAACTTCGACGACAGCGCCCTGTTCCGCCACAAGGACATCGAGGAACTGCGCGACGAGAACGAGGAGGACCCGGCCGAGCTCGAGGCCACCCGCCACGACCTCAGCTACATCAAGCTGGACGGCAACATCGGCTGCATGGTCAACGGCGCCGGTCTGGCCATGGCGACCATGGACATCATCAAGCTGTGCGGCGGCGCGCCGGCCAATTTCCTCGACGTCGGCGGAGGCGCCACCAAGGAAAGGGTGACCACGGCGTTCAAGCTGATCCTGTCCGATCCCAACGTGGAGGGCATCCTGGTCAACATCTTCGGCGGCATCATGCGCTGCGACGTCATCGCCGAGGGCGTCGTCGCCGCCGCCCGCGAGGTCAGCCTCGACGTGCCCCTGGTGGTGCGCCTGGAAGGCACCAACGTGGAGCAGGGCCGGGATATCCTGGCCCGCTCCGGCCTGCCCATCGTGTCCGGCGAGGACCTGGCGGACGCCGCCCAAAAGATCGTCGCGGCGGTCAAGGAGGCCGCGTAATGGCGATCCTGGTCGGTTCCGACAGCCGGGTCATCTGCCAGGGGTTCACCGGCGCCCAGGGGACCTTTCATTCCGAGCAGGCCATCGCCTATGGCACCGCCATGGTCGGCGGCGTGACGCCGGGCAAGGGCGGCACCACCCATCTCGGCCTGCCGGTGTTCGATACGGTCGCCGCGGCGGTCGAGAAGACCGGGGCCAACGTGTCCGTCATCTACGTGCCGCCGCCGTTCGCCGCCGACGCCATCCTCGAGGCCGTCGACGTGGGCGTGCCGCTGGTGGTGTGCATCACCGAAGGTATCCCGGTGCTCGACATGGTGCGCGTCAAAAGGGCGTTGCAGGGCTCGGGCACGCGGCTCGTCGGCCCCAACTGCCCCGGGGTGATCACCCCCGGCCAATGCAAGATCGGCATCATGCCCGGTCACATCCACAAGCCGGGCCGGATCGGCATCGTCTCCCGTTCGGGCACCCTTACCTACGAAGCGGTGGCCCAGACCACCACCAGCGGGCTCGGGCAGACCACCTGCATCGGCATCGGCGGCGATCCGGTGAACGGCACCAACTTCGTCGACTGCCTCGAGATGTTCCTCGCCGACGACGAGACCGAAGGCATCGTCATGATCGGCGAGATCGGCGGCACGGCCGAGGAAGAGGGCGCCGAGGTCGTCAGGGCGTCGAAGACCAAGAAGCCCGTGGTCGGCTTCATCGCCGGCCTGACGGCGCCCCCCGGGCGGCGCATGGGCCACGCGGGGGCCATTATTTCCGGCGGAAAGGGCGGCGCCGCCGATAAGATCGAGGCCTTGAAGAGCGCCGGCATCCACGTCGCCGACTCGCCAGCGTCCATCGGCAGCACCATGTTGAAGGTAATGGACGGTTAACCGTTCGCGGTTATCGGTTTGAACGCAGGACCGTTCGGTCCTGGATCACACGGAGGGAAGACGCGCTTGATTGCCGCGCCTTTTCCGGAGCCATGGCAGCCACACTTGATTCGTTCCTGACCGGCACCAACGCCGCCTTTATCGCCGAGCTTTATGCCCGCTACCTGGACGACCCGGCCACGGTGGACGCAAGCTGGGTCACCTATTTCTCGGGCCTGCAAGAGGACAGCGGGGCCGTCCTCGACGAGCTGCGCGGGGCCAGCTGGGCGCCCTCGGACGCGGGCGTCATCGGCCGCGGCGACGGCGACGGCGGGCTCGTCCCGTCCCCCATCCCCACCGGCACCGCGGGCGGATCGTTCGACGCCGGCCAGGTGCGGGCGGCGACCAAGGATTCCCTCAGCGCGCTGATGATGATCCGCGCCTACCGGGTGCGCGGCCATCTCATCGCCCGCTTCGACCCCCTGGGCCTGGAGGGCAATACCCACCACCCCGAGCTGGACCCCAAATCCTACGGCTTCACGGAAGCCGACATGGACCGCCCCATCTTCATCAACCACGTGCTGGGACTGGAGACCGCGACCTTGCGCGAGATCCTTCAGATTCTCCGCGAAACGTACTGCGGATCCATCGGCGTCGAGTTCATGCACATCATGGAGCCGGAGGAGAAGGCCTGGATCCAGCGGCGCATCGAGGGCATACGCAACCAGACCCAGTTCACCCTCAAGGGCAAGCGCGCCATCTACCAGCGCCTGGTCGAGGCCGACGGTTTCGAGAAATTCCTCAGCGTGAAGCACACCGGGACCAAGCGCTTCGGGCTCGACGGCGGCGAGAGCATGATCCCGGCGCTCGAGCAGATCCTCAAAAGGGGCTCGCAACTGGGCATCAAGGAGGTGGTGCTGGGGATGCCCCACCGGGGCCGGCTGAACGTGCTGGCCGGCATCATGTGCAAGCCCTACGTGGCCATTTTTTCCGAGTTTCAGGGCGTCGCCTCCAGCCCCGACGACGTCCAGGGCTCGGGCGACGTCAAGTACCATCTGGGCACCTCTGCCGACCGGGTGTTCGACGGCAACACCATCCATTTGTCCCTGACCGCCAACCCCTCGCACCTGGAAGCGGTCAACCCGGCCGTCCTCGGCAAGGTGCGGGCCAAGCAGAACGAGCGCAACGACGAGGCGCGCAATCAGGTCATGGGCCTGTTGATGCACGGCGATGCCGCCTTCGCCGGCCAGGGCCTGGTCCCCGAGACCCTGGACCTTTCGCAGTTGCGCGGCTACCGCACCGGCGGCACCATCCACCTCATCGTCAACAACCAGATCGGCTTCACCACCAGCCCGGCCCACTCGCGCTCGTCGCCCTATCCCTCGGACGTGGCCAAGGGCATCCAGGCGCCCATCTTCCACGTCAACGGCGACGACCCCGAGGCGGTGGTGCACGTGTCCCGCATCGCCACCGAATTCCGCCAGGAATTCAAGCGCGACGTGGTCATCGACATGTTCTGCTACCGCCGCCACGGCCACAACGAGGCCGACGAGCCGATGTTCACCCAGCCCATCATGTACCGCGCCATCGCCGGCCATCCGACCACCCGCGAGCTCTACGCCAGGCGGCTGATCAAGGAGGGCGCGATCACCGAAGAGGACGCCGGGCGGATGGTCGCCGACTTCCGCGCCCGCCTGGAACAGGAATTCGAGGCGGCCCCCGGGTACAAGCCCAACAAGGCCGACTGGCTGGAAGGCGTGTGGAAGGGACTGGTGCAGCTGTCGGGCGAGGAGGAACTGCGCGACGACGATACCGCCGTTCCGATCAAGGTGCTGCGCGAGGTGGGCGCGGCGATCTCGCGGCCGCCGGAGAACTTCAACGTCAACCGCAAGATCCTGCGCCAGATGGACGCCAAGCGGAAGATGATCGAGAGCGGCGAGGGTATCGACTGGGGGACGGCCGAGGCGCTGGCCTTCGGCAGCCTCCTGGTGGAAGGCACGCGGGTGCGCCTGTCGGGCCAGGACTCAGGAAGGGGCACGTTCTCCCACCGCCACTGCGTGCTCGTCGATCAGGACACCGAGGAACGGTACTTCCCCTTGAGCGAGATCCGCAAAGGCCAGGCCACCTTCGAGGTCATGGACAGCCCCCTTTCGGAAGCCGCCGTGCTCGGCTACGAATACGGCTATTCCCTGGCCGATCCGCAAACGCTGGTGCTGTGGGAGGCCCAGTTCGGCGACTTCGCCAACGGCGCCCAGGTGATCATCGACCAGTTCATCGCCTCGGGCGAATCGAAGTGGCTGCGCATGTCGTCGATCGTGCTGTTGCTGCCCCACGGCCACGAGGGCCAGGGGCCGGAGCATTCCTCGGCCCGTCCCGAACGCTACCTGCAGCTATGCGCCGAGGACAACATGCAGGTGGTCAACCTGACCACCCCGGCCAATTACTTCCACGCCCTGCGCCGGCAGATGCGGCGCAATTTCCGCAAGCCCCTGATCGTCATGGCGCCCAAATCCCTGCTGCGGCACAAACTGGTGACGTCCGGGTTGAAGGAGATGGCGGACGGCACCGGCTTTCACCGGGTGCTGCCGGAAACCGATGACCTGGTTGCCGACAAGAAGGTGCGGCGGGTGATCCTGTGCTCGGGCAAGGTATATTACGATCTCTGGCAGGCGCGCGGCGACGCGGGCATCGACGACGTGGCCCTCGTCCGCGTCGAACAGCTCTACCCGTGGCCGCGCAACACCCTGATCAAACAGTTGCGCCGGTACCCGGGCGCCGAGGTGGTGTGGTGCCAGGAGGAGCCCGCCAACATGGGCTACTGGACCTTTATCTTCCCGCGCCTGGACAACATGCTGGTCGAGCTTGGCGGCAACAAGGCACGGCGCCCCGTGTACGCCGGGCGCCCGGCCGCCGCCTCGCCGGCGACGGGCATGGCCAAGGTCCACCAGAAGGAACAGGCGCAGCTGGTGGAGGGGGCCCTGACGGCGGCGCTGAAATCGTTGCGGCAGCCCTTCCTGCGCAAAACGGGATAAACCGGGTCCGGCCCGGCCCAGTTGGAATTTGGGGACGACATGGCGATGGAGATCAAGGTACCCACCCTCGGCGAATCGGTGGTCGAGGCCACCGTGACCAAATGGTTCAAGGCGGTGGGCGAAGCGGTGGCGGTCGACGAGCCGCTGGTCGAGCTGGAAACCGACAAGGTCACGGTGGAGGTCAACGCCCAGGTCGCCGGCACCTTGAGCGAGATCGTTGCCGCCGAGGGTACCGATGTGGAAGTCGGCGCCCTGCTCGGCACCATCGCCGACGGCGCCGCCGCTCCGGCGCCCAAGCCGGCGGCCCAGGAAAAGCCGGCGCCGGCGCCGCCCGCCGTGCACGCGCCCCAACCAGCGCCTGAACCCGCGCCCGAACCCCAGGCCCATCCAGGGGCCATCCCGGCGCTGTCCCCGGCGGTGCGCAAGATCGTCCACGAACACGGGCTCGATGCCGCGCAAATTCCCGCCACCGGCAAGGACGGCCGCCTGACCAAGGGCGACGTCCTGGCCTTCGTCGAGAGCCAGGCCGCGCCGCCCGCCGCCGCGGAACCGGCCGCCACGCCGACCGCCGCTCCGGAACCGCCCGCCC
>JADFHR010000022.1 GCA_022567015.1 Pseudomonadota bacterium | reverse complement strand
CCGCGTCAAGAGAGGTTCTGCTTCGTCGTACCGTTCCTGGGCTAGGTAGGTCTCGCCGAGGTTGTTGAGAATGCTGGCCATGCGTGGGTGTTCCGGGTCCAACGTCTTTTCGAATATTTCCAGAGCACGGCCATACACCGACTCGGCGTCGCCGTATCTACCCTTCGTCCAATACAACGCGCCCAAGTTGGAGAGGCTAGCAGCCAGATCGGGGTGGTCCGGCTCCAGTACGCGCTCGCGGATCTCGCGCGCGCGCAGCCATAAGGGTTCCGCCTCGTCGTATCTCTGTTGGTTGAAGTAGAGCACGCCGAGGTTCGACACCACCTTGGCCAATTCGACTTGATCCGGGTCGACGCTGCGCTCGTGGATGGCGACGGCCCTCTGAAACAGAGGTTCGGCGTCTGCGAACTTTCCCTGGGACATGTAAATTGCGGCGAGAACGCCGATGTTGAGCGCTACCGTGGCGTGCTCTTGGCCGAGTGCTCGCTCGTTGATAAAAAGCGCTTGCCTTGCCAGGGGTTCAGCATCGGCAATTTTGCCCTGTATGAGGTATAACTGGGCGAGTTCGTTGAGGCTGGATGCTACGTCGGCATGGGTTGGGCCGAGTTCGTCCTCCCGCAATTTCAAGGCCTGCTCCAGCAACGGCTGTGCGCGAGCGAGCAGGCCCAGCTGCCTGTATACGGTGCCGATGGTGGTTAGTAGGCGCGCTTGTACGACCGGTTGGTCGGCCAGTTCCGTCGTGATTCGCTCCGCACCTTCGTCCAGGATCTCTCGAGCGGTAACGGCGTTACCCAGCGCCTCGCTCGGGTCGGAGACCTCGAAGAGTCCGACGAGAAAGTCAGCTACCTGCTGCGCTGCCGCGGCCTCGCTGGCCGCCGACGCCTCGGCGCGTATCGCCCGCACCATTCCCACTGTGGCCGCCGCCGCGCCGACCACCAAGCTGGCCGCTATCAAGGCCCCGGCTCCCACGACCGTCCGGTTTCGGCGCACGAACTTGGCCAGCCGATACCGAGTGCTAGGTGGCCGCGCCAAAACCGCTTCATCGTTGAGATGCCGCTGGATGTCCATGGCGAGACCGTTCACCGTCTCGTAGCGGCGATTGCGATCGGTCTCCATCGCCTTCAGCACGATCCAGTCGAGATCGCCCTGTAGCTCGCGTCGCAATGTCGCTGGGTCGCCGCGCCGCTGCCGCGCGATGGCTTGCGCGTTCTCGCCGGGCATGCTGAACTCCGCGCTCGGCGTCTTGTGGTCCATCTCGCGCATCACGAGCCTGGCGAAGAACGCATTGATCCCGACCTCGTCGGGATCCAGCGGCAGGCGACCTACCAGCAATTCGTAGAGCACCACGCCCAGGCTGTATATGTCCGTGCGAGTGTCCACGTCGAGTCCCGACATCTCGGCCTGCTCCGGGCTCATGTACGCCGGCGTTCCCATTGCCTGGCCCTGCTGTGTCACCAACGTGCGTTCTGTGAGACGCTGTGAGATCGCCTTGGCGATCCCGAAATCGATTACCATCGGTATCGGCGTGTTGTCCCGCTCGGTCACCAACACGTTGGAAGGTTTGAGGTCGCGGTGGATCACGCCTTTCTGGTGCGCATGCTGAATAGCGTGGCAGACATCGATGAACAGCTCGAGCCGGTGTCGAATCGGCAAGCGGTGCTGATCGCAGTAATTCGTCAACTTGACACCACGCACCAACTCCATCGCGAAGTAGGGGCGGCCGTTCTCGGTGGTGCCGGCGTCCAAGACCTTGGCGATATTGGGATGCTCCATCACCGCGAGTGCCTGCCGCTCGGCCTCGAAGCGGGCCAGGATCTGCTTGGTGTCCATGCCGGGCTTGAGGATCTTCAGCGCGACTCTGCGCCGCACCGGCTCGACCTGCTCGGCCTCGTAGACGATGCCCATGCCGCCTTCGCCGAGCACCTGGAGAATGCGGTACGAGCCGATGCGCTCCGGGTGGTCGGGTGGCGTGAATCCGGGATGGTCCGCAGAAGGTATGTCGGGGAGTTTGTGGTATTCGGTCATGAGGACCTTGCACGGGGGATGACCGATCCGTCTGGGCCGTCGTCCCCGGGACCTGAGTTGGGTACCAAGATGGGGGCGACGACCGGAAATGTCACGACTGGAGTCCGGCTTGACTCCGTCGCGACCGCGAGTTACTAGGTAGGCTCGCCTCCACGTAGGATTGAAATGGGGATGACCTAATTGGGTGTTGGACCTCGACCTACGGAGGTATATCATGCGCCGCAGCACGTTCTTCACTCTTGGATTGGTCGGGCTCACCGTGCTGACCGGTGGCTGCCGGTTTCTGCGTATCGACCGCGCAACTATCGATTTACTGACGCTTCCTCCTCAACCGCCGCCAGCTGCGAATCAGTCGGTCGACATCGCCGTGAGCTGCCCGGGCGCGAACGAGATCTCGGTAACCATGAATCCATGGAGCGCGCCCTGGGGCGGTCGAGAACGCCGTTGGACCTGCCCTCTGCGATGGGCGAGTACGACCCTCACGACTGGATCCGGTGGTGAGGGTATTCAGGCGGCTGCGGATGCCCGCAGGCGGCGTGCTGTTGGGCCGGCTGAGGGCGGCCGGCGCCGCGTATTCACGGATGCAGCGGTACCGGGATTTCAAGGCCGTCTTCACCGGCCATTCGACGCCGGAGCAGGGCATGAGGGTGCTGTCGCAGATCTGCCGCTGGGGCGGACTGTACGCGCCGGTGCACGTTTCGGGCGACGCTTACGCCACCCACACCCGCGCCGGGGCGCAGGAGCTGTGCCAGCGCATCGTCTCCAACATCCATGTGGAACCGGCCGCCCTGCCCGAGAGGGCCGATGGCGTGCCGGACGAAAGGGCTTAGTACCCTCTACCATAAAAGGATGGTACGTGTGATCACCTTTTCGCGTCTTTTGGGCAGGAAGCGTCGCGCCGGCGATGCGGGGCATCGTCAAGCGGCGCTGACGCCCCCAAAAGGCGCGAAAAGCGACCCTTCGGGCGGCCATGGGTGGTCATCGGACGTGTCATCCTTTTATGATAGAGGGTACTGCGCTCAACTCCTGTCCTCGACACCGTCGTCCACGTGTTCGCGGACCTCGGACACGTCGTCGTCGTCTTTGCGTAGCTCGGAGGCGTCCTCGATCAGGCCGTCGTCGTCGCCCTTGGCCTTTTCGAGATCGTCGTCCTCGTCCTCGTCGTCCTCGGCCGTTTTGACGGCGCCCTCCAGCGGTATGACGTGCTCGTCTTCGGGTGGCAGCACGGGCCCGGGCTCGACGGCTGGCGGCGGCTCCGGCGGCGCGGCGCGGCGCCGCGGTTTCGGAGGGTTGTCGGCCACGTGCTCAGCGCCGCACTTCGGGCACTGGGGTTTGTTGCGGTTAAGATCGTAAAAGCGCGCGCCGCAACCTTGGCAGGTCCGCTTCACGCCCCATTTCCGTTTAACCACCCGTGTCTCCGCACGTCCGTCATTTCTCTCTTGATCAGCCAATTGCCATGTTCCGCGGGCCCTGTCAAAAGCAAAATCGGCGGCGGCAGAAAAAATGCCGCCAAGTCAGCCCTACCGCCGGGCGCGGCATTCGTGGTACAGACCCGACCAAGCCCGCCGGACGGACCGGGTGGGTCCGGACGTTCGAGGAAACTGAAGAGCCATGGCGTTGATTTCCCGCCGTGCCCGGACACTCGCCGGGGAAGGGTCCGTCCCCGGCGACAAGTCCATATCACACCGCGCCCTGATCGTCGGTTCCGTGGCCGTGGGCGAGACCCGCATTACCGGCCTGCTGGAAGCAGACGACGTGCTGCGCACCGTGGACGCCCTTCGCGCCCTGGGCGCGCGCATCGACCGCGACGCCGACGGCGTCTGGCACGTCTTCGGACGCGGCGTCGGCGGTCTGGCGGAACCGGCCTCGGTTCTCGATATGGGCAACTCCGGCACCGGGGCGCGGCTCCTCATGGGGCTTTTGGCCACCCATCCCTTCACCAGCTTCTTCTGCGGCGACGCCTCGCTGTCGGCGCGGCCCATGGACCGGGTGATGACCCCCCTCAGGCGCATGGGCGCGGCGATCAGCGCCCGCTCCGGCGACCGCCTGCCGCTGATGATCCGGGGCACCGCCGGTCCCCTGCCCATCGTTTACGAGCTTCCCGTGGCCTCGGCCCAGGTGAAGTCGGCGGTGCTGCTGGCGGGCCTCAACACGCCCGGCACGACCAGCGTCGTCGAGCCCCAGCCGACCCGGGATCACAGCGAACGGATGCTGCGCCACTTCGGCGCCGAGGTCGCCGTGGAGTGTCTCGACGGCGGCGGGCGGGCGATCGCGCTTGCCGGCCAGCCCGAGATCGCGGGCCGCCACGTGGTGGTGCCGGGGGATCTGTCGTCGGCCGCGTTTCCCATGGTGGCGGCGCTCCTGGTGCCGGGGTCGCGCCTCACCCTGCGCCGGGTCGGGGTCAACGCGCTGCGCAGCGGCCTGGTGCAGACCCTGGGCGAAATGGGGGCCGGGATCGCCATCGCCGACCGGCGCACCGAGGGCGGCGAGCCCGTCGCCGACCTGACCGTCGAGGCCGGCCCTTTGCGCGGCGTCGAGGTGCCGCCCGAGCGGGCGCCGTCGATGATCGACGAGTACCCGGTGCTGGCCGTGGCCGCGGCCTGCGCCGAGGGCGTCACCCGCATGACCGGCCTGGGCGAGCTCCGGGTCAAGGAGAGCGACCGCCTGCGCGCCATGGCGCGGGGCCTGGCGGCCTGCGGCGTCCGCGTGGAGGAGAGCCCCGATGCCCTCACCGTTCACGGCACGGGCCGGGCGCCGCGGGGCGGCGCCCGCATCGCGGTCGAGCGGGACCACCGCATTGCCATGGCCTTCCTTGTCCTCGGCATGGTCGCGGCCGAGCCCGTCGCCATCGACGACGCCGGCCCCATCGAGACCAGCTTCCCCGGCTTCGCCGGGTTCATGAACGGCCTCGGCGCCCGCATCGCCGACGAGGACGCCCCGTGACCGCCCCGCCCGTGGCCGGCGCCCCATGATCATCGCCATCGACGGCCCGGCCGCCGCCGGCAAGGGAACCCTGGCCAAAAGGTTGGCCGCCCACTTCGGCCTGGCGGTCCTCGACACCGGCCTTCTCTATCGCGCCGTGGGCCTGAAGACGGTGCGCCGGGGCGCCGATCCCAACGATGCCGACGCCGCCGGCGCCGTGGCCCGGGAGCTGGGCGCCGGCGACCTGGAGGATGCGGACCTGCGCGGCGACGAGGCCGCCAATGCGGCCTCGGTGGTGGCGGCGATTCCCGAGGTCCGGGCCGCGGTGCTGGAATTCCAGCGCGCCTTTGCCCGGGACCCGCCGGGGAACGCCCAGGGCGCGGTGCTCGACGGGCGCGACATCGGCACCGTGGTCTGCCCGCAGGCGGACGTAAAGTTCTTCGTCACCGCCCCTGTCGAGGTGCGCGCCGGCCGGCGTCTTAAAGAGTTGCGGGAACGCGGGCTCGAAGCTATACATAGCCGCGTTCTGCAGGATATGAAGGCGCGCGACGCGCGCGATGCGGGACGCGACGTGGCACCGCTGGTGCCGGCCGAGGATGCTTGCGTCCTCGACACCAGCGAAATGGACGCCGAGCGGGTTTTTGCCGCGGCGCTCGCTATCATCAAATCGCGCACCCGGTAGGCCTCACCCGCGGCTGCCGGGGACGTTTGGGAACCGAACGATCCGCCTCGGTGCAAGCCGGCGGCGGCCAACATGGATAGTCTTGTGAAGACCGCCGGAGACAACCGGTCGGCCGGAACTGAACCAGTGTATAGAGGATTACCAATTCATGGCGCGTGTAAACGGGACGGTGGCCGAGGACCAGGCAGCCCCTCCGAGCGGCGAGAATTTCGCCCAACTTCTTGAAGAATCCCTGGGTGATCACAAAAGCTTCGAAGGCCGGGTCGTCAAAGGCACCGTGATCGCCGTCGACAGCGACATGGTGCTGATCGACGTCGGCCTGAAATCGGAAGGCCGGGTGCCCTTGAAGGATTTCGCAACGCCGGGTCAGGATACCGAAATCAAGGCGGGCGACAACGTGGACGTCTTTGTCGAGCGCTACGAGGACCGGGAAGGCGTGGTCAGGCTGAGCCGCGAGAAGGCGCGCCGCGAGGAGGCGTGGACCGAGCTCGAGAAAGCCTTTTCCAGCGGCGACCGCGTCAACGGCATGATCTTCGGCCGCGTCAAGGGCGGCTTCATCGTGGATCTGTCGGGGGCCGTCGCCTTCCTGCCCGGCAGCCAGGTGGATATCCGTCCCGTGCGCGACATCGCCCCCCTCATGGGCACGCCGCAGCCCTTCCAGATCCTCAAGATGGACCGGCAGCGCAACAACATCGTCGTGTCGCGCCGGGCGGTGCTGGAGGAAACCCGCGCCGAGGAACGCTCCGAGCTCATCGCCAACCTCAAGGAAGGCCAGGTCCTGGAAGGCGTGGTCAAGAACATCACCGACTACGGCGCCTTCGTCGACCTGGGCGGCGTGGACGGGCTTTTGCACGTCACCGACATTGCCTGGCGGCGCATCAACCATCCGACCGAGACCCTCCAGATCGGCGAAACGGTCAAGGTGCAGGTGATCCGCTTCAACGCCGAAACCCAGCGCATCTCCCTTGGCATGAAACAGCTCGAGGCCGACCCGTGGGAGGGCGTCGCGGCCAAGTACCCGTCGGGCACCAAGTTCACCGGCCGGGTCACCAACATCACCGATTACGGCGCCTTCGTGGAGCTCGAGCCGGGAGTCGAAGGCCTGGTCCACGTATCCGAGATGAGCTGGACCAAGAAGAACGTCCACCCCGGGAAGATCGTCTCCACCAGCCAGGAGGTGGAGGTCATGGTGCTCGACGCCAACCCCGATAAACGGCGCATCAGCCTCGGCCTCAAGCAGTGCCTGGGCAATCCGTGGGAGGCGTTCCGCGACTCCCACGCGGCCGGCTCCGAGGTCGAAGGCGAGGTCAAGAACATCACCGAGTTCGGTCTGTTCATCGGCCTTCCCGGCGAGATCGACGGCATGGCCCATTTGTCCGACCTCGCCTGGGGCAAGACCGGCGAAGAGGCCCTGGCCCAGTTCAAGAAGGGCGACACGGTGCGGGCGAAGGTGCTCGACGTGGATGTGGAGAAGGAGCGCGTCAGCCTCGGCATCAAGCAGCTCAGCGACGATCCCTTCGACGCCGGGCTGGGCAGGATGAAGAAGGGCGCCGTCGTCACCTGCACCGTCGCGACCGTGCTCGACAACGGCATCGAGGTCACCATCGGCGAGGGCATTTCCGGTTTCATCCGCAAGGGCGAATTGTCGCGCGACCGTAGCGAACAGCGGCCCGACCGGTTCGCCGCGGGAGAGAAGGTGGACGCCAAAATCACCCAGATCGACCGCAAGGCGCGGCGCGTGGTTCTGTCGGTCAAGGCGCGCGAAGTCGAGGAAGAGAAAAAGGCCATGGCCGCCTACGGCTCGTCCGACTCCGGCGCCAGCCTGGGCGACATCCTCGGTGCCGCCATAAAGGAAAAGAGGGAGGCGACGGCGAAGGAGGGAGACGAGGCGGTCGAGGAGAAGGCGGAGACGGCGGACGCAGGAAAGGCGCCTCCCAAGAAGGCCGACAAGAAGGAGGCCAAACCAAAGACCGCGAAGAAGGCCGGGAAAAAGGCGCCGAAATCAAAGGATGCGGCCACCGGCAAAAGCGCATCCGCGGCGGCGGCCGGATCGAAGGAAAAGGCCAAGCCCAAAGCCAAGGCCAAGGCGGAAACCAAGGGCAAGGCAAAGGCCTGACCGGAGCACGTCCGCCCCGGACGAGGCCCGTCGGCGTGGTCTGCATGAGGATGCCGGGCGCCTCGGGTTTTGGTGGAATTATTGGCTGAGACAGGCGGACCCCTGATGTCCCTCGATGCCGATCAAGCCATGGACAGACGCCGCCTCAAGCGGCGCCTGACGGTATGGCGGATTGCCGCCGTCGTGGCGGTGGTCGTCGCGGTGGTGGCCGCGGTGGGACGCTTCGGCGTCGGCGCAAGCCACGTCGCCCGCCTGGTGGTCGGCGGCATCATCATCGACGATCCCTGGCGCGACGACGCCCTGGCCGAGATCGCCGAGGACGACAACGCCAAGGCCTTGATCGTACGCATCGACAGCCCCGGCGGCACGATGGTCGGGGGTGAGGCGCTTTACGCCGGCCTGCGCGCCGTGGCCGGCAAGAAGCCGGTGGTCGCGGTCATGGGCGGGACGGCGACCTCGGCCGCGTACATGACGGCGTTGGGGGCCGACCACATCCTCGCCCGCGCCGGTTCGGTGACGGGCTCCATCGGCGTCATCTTGCAGACGGCGGACATCACGGGGCTGCTCGAGAAGCTGGGCGTCAAGCCGGTGATCATCAAGAGCCGGCCGCTGAAGGCGCAGCCCAATCCCCTGGAACCGCTCACGCCGGAGGGCCGCGAGGCCGCCAAAGTCGTCGTGCTGGACCTTTTCGAGTTGTTCGTGGACATGGTCGAGGAACGGCGCAACCTGCCGCGCGACAAGGTGCTGGCGCTCGCCGACGGCCGGATCTTCACCGGCCGCCAGGCCGTGGCCAACGGGCTGGTCGACGCGCTCGGCGGCGAGGCGGATGCGCGCCGCTGGCTGGCCGAGACCCACGCGATCGCCACGTCGCTTCCCGTCAAGGACGTGGAAATCGAGCATGAGGGCGCGCTTTGGCGCGACCTTATCGGGGGGCTTCTTGGAAAAGTGCTGTTTTCTGAACGGCTTAGACTTGACGGTCCGATCTCGCTTTGGCACCCTAGCCTGTGGTAGCGCGATCTAAAGGGGGGGGCGCGACCGTCGACCATTCGCCGGAAGGGGCGGCGGCGAAGGAGGGTTATTAAGGAAGGGGAGGTGGCCATGACCAAGTCGGAGCTGATCGCGCGCCTCGCAGAGGCCAATCCGCACCTCTATCACAGGGATGTGGAGCGCATCGTCACCACGATTTTTGATGAAACCGCGGCCGCGCTTGCCCGCGGCGACCGCGTGGAACTCAGGGGATTCGGCGCCTTTTCGGTGAAGGAGCGCGCCGCGCGCATCGGGCGTAATCCGCGTACCGGCGAGACCGTCCACGTCGCGGCGAAGTACATTCCCTACTTCAAGACCGGAAAGCAGCTCCGGGAAAAGCTGAACAGCTAGACGAAAACCCCCGCCCGCGCTACGGCCCCCGGCGGGGGGGGGCGCCCGCGAAGCCGGACCCGAAACACAAGGACAGACCCGCATCGTGAGACTGTTCTCCTGGTTCGTCGTTGTGCCCACGGCGCTTGCCGTCGTCGCCTTCTCAGTGTCCAACCGCGCCGAAGTGAGCGTGGATTTCTGGCCGTTGCCCTTCTCCTCCGAATTCCGGGTGTTCGCGGTCGTGCTGGTGAGCATCTTCGCCGGGTTCGTCCTGGGCGGCCTGGTGGCCTGGATTTCCGGGGGCAGGCGGCGGCGGCGGGCCCGCGCCATGGCGCGCCGGGCGAAGGCCGCCGAGGCGGAGGCGGTGCGCCTGCGCGACCAGGTAGCCGACCTGGAAGAGGCCGCCGAAATGCGGGAAATCGCCCTGCCCGCTCCCCCCGACGCGGCCTGAAGGCGGAGTGGCGAGAATTATTCGAGGTCAAAGGGGCGTTGCCCCTTTCGATCCCCACCAAGGGCCGACGGCCCTTGGAACCCCCTAAAATGGGGTCCAGGGGGTTTGAAAACCCCTGGCGGGGGTGTGGGGGCGGAGCCCCCCGGGGCCGTAAGGCCTCCACCGGGCAATTTTGGAGGCATTGGCGCGCCATCGGATCCGTCCGCCCGGGACTCGGCATTTCCGACTTCCCGTATTATATATCCGGCCCGGAGCTTCCGCCATGTGCGCCTTAAGACCCGCCGACCGCGTATTCGTCGCCCTGGACACGCCCCATATGGACGGGGCGCTTTCCCTGGCCGGGTCCCTTGCCGGCGTGGTCGGCGGGATCAAGCTGGGCAAGGCGTTCTTCACCGCCAACGGACCCCAGGGCGTGAAACGCGCCGCCGCCGCCGGGCTGCCCGTGTTCCTCGACCTCAAGTTCCACGACATCCCCAAGACGGTGGCGGACGCGGTGCGCGCGGCGCTTTCCCTGGCCCCGGTCATGCTCACCGTGCACGCCTCGGGCGGCGCGGCGATGATGAGGGCGGCGGCGGACGCCGCACGGGAGGCCGGCGCGAACCGCCCCCTGGTGCTGGGGGTGACGGTGCTCACGTCCCTCGGCGCCGAAGATCTGGCGGCCACGGGACTGGCCGGGCCGGTGCCGGACCAGGTGATGCGCCTGGCCCGGCTGGCCCAGGCCAGCGGGCTGGACGGCGTGGTGTGCTCGGCCCGCGAGGCGGCGGCCCTGCGCGCGGAATGCGGCGCCGATTTCAAACTGGTGGTTCCCGGCATCCGTCCCGCCGGGGCCGCGGCCGGCGATCAGAAACGCACCGCGACCCCGGCCGAGGCCATGGCGGCGGGCGCCGATTACCTGGTCATCGGCCGGCCGGTCACCGGGGCCGGCGATCCGGCCCAGGCGGCGCGCGCCATAATCGACGAAATCGAGGCGGCCTGATGCCGATCGAGGTCAAGATCTGCGGCCTGAGCACGCCCGGGACCGTGGCCGCCGCGGTGGACGGCGGGGCGCGCTTCGTCGGCTTCGTGTTCTATCCGCCGTCGCCGCGCTGCGTCAGCCCGGAACGGGCGGCGGAGCTGGGGGCGAACGTCCCGGCTTCGGTGACCCGGGTGGGGCTCGTGGTGGACGCCGACGACGACACCCTGGACGGCATCGTCTCCGTCGCCCGGCCCGGCATGCTGCAGCTCCATGGCATGGAAAGCGTCGACCGCGTCGGGGAGATCAAGGCGCGTTTCGGCGTCGCCGTGATGAAGGTGGTGCGCATGGCCGGGCCCGGGGACGTGGCGGCGGCGCGCGCCTTCGAGGACGTGGCCGACAGGCTCCTGTTCGACGCCAGGCCGCCCGACGGCGCCACCCGGCCCGGGGGCAACGCGCTGGCCTTCGACTGGGACCTGCTCGACGGGCAACGCTGGCGCCGGCCGTGGATGTTGGCCGGCGGCCTTACGGCCGGCAACGTCGCCCAGGCGGTGCGCGTCAGCGGCGCCGGCGCCGTCGACGTCTCGTCCGGGGTCGAGGACGCGCCGGGCGTGAAAAGCGCCGAGAAGATCCGCGCCTTCCTGGAGGCCGCGGCGGGGCTTTGAGCCCGCGGGGGCCGCGGGGGCCCGCTTGGCGAAACAAATTCCTCCGGTTTTCGTTGGCTTTGTGGTTTATTACCCGGCCCATCGCCAACCGGGCGGCGCGGCCGCGACAGGGACTAAGGAAACCAGGCAACGGGACAAGGGCCGTACATGGAAACCCTGAACACCTATCGCGCCGGGCCGGACGACAACGGGCACTTCGGCATCTATGGCGGGCGGTACGTGGCCGAGACCCTGATGCCGCTCGTCCTCGCCGTCGAACGCGCCTACACCGAGGCCCGCAACGACCCCGCCTTCGCCCGGGAAATGGGCTATTACTTTACCCACTACGTGGGGCGGCCCAGCCCCCTCTATCTCGCCCGGCGGCTGACCGACCACCTGGGCGGGGCGACCATCTATTTCAAGCGCGAGGACCTGAACCACACGGGCGCCCACAAGATCAACAACTGCATCGGCCAGATCCTGCTCGCCCGGCGCATGGGCAAGACCCGGATCATCGCCGAGACCGGCGCCGGCCAGCACGGCGTCGCCACGGCCACGGTGTGCGCCCTGTTCGACATCCCCTGCACCGTCTACATGGGCACCATCGACATCGAGCGTCAGGCCCCCAACGTGTACCGCATGAAGATGCTGGGCGCCGAGGTGCGGCCGGTGACCGCCGGCTCGGCGACCCTCAAGGACGCCATGAACGAGGCCCTGCGCGACTGGGTGGCGAACGTGGAAGACACCTATTACCTGATCGGCACGGTGGCCGGGCCCCATCCCTATCCGATGATGGTGCGCGACTTCCAATCGGTCATCGGCGACGAGGTGCGCGAACAGATCCTCGAAGCCGAGGGACGGCTTCCCGACACCCTGCTCGCCTGCATCGGCGGCGGCTCCAACGCGCTCGGGCTGTTCTACCCGTTCCTCGACGATAGCGGCGTGCGCATGATCGCCGTGGAGGCGGCGGGCGAGGGCATCGAGACGGGGAAACACGCGGCATCGCTCAGCGCCGGGGCGCCCGGCGTGCTGCACGGCAACCGCACCTACCTTCTCCAGGACGCAGACGGACAGATCGACGAGGCCCATTCCATTTCCGCCGGTCTCGACTATCCCGGCATCGGTCCCGAGCACGCCTGGCTGCGCGACGCGGAGCGGGTCGAATGCGTCTCCGCCACCGACGACGAAGCGGTCGAGGCGTTCCACCTGTGCACCCGCCTGGAAGGCATCATCCCGGCCCTGGAAGCGGCCCACGCCGTGGCCCACGTGTGCACCATCGCCGCCGCTCTCGGGCGCGGGAATCTCCTCGTCCTCAACATGAGCGGGCGCGGCGACAAGGATCTGGACACGGTGGCCGGGTTGGCCGGGGGCACCCCGTGAGCGTGCAAACCCGCATCGACCGGCGCTTCGCCGCGCTGAAGCGAGAAGGGCGCGCCGGCCTCATCGCCTTCGTCACGGCGGGCGATCCCGATGCCGGGACCTCGCGCGAAATCCTCAGCGGATTGCCCGGCGCCGGCGCCGACCTCATCGAGCTCGGCATGCCGTTCAGCGATCCCATGGCCGACGGACCCGCCATCCAGGCCAGTTCCCAGCGGGCGTTGAAGGCCGGCGCGTCGCTTTCGGCGACCCTGGCGATGGTGAAGGACTTCCGCGCCGCCGACGATGACACGCCGGTCATCCTCATGGGCTATTACAACCCCATCTACGTCTACGGCGTCGACGCCTTCCTCGGCGACGCCAAGGCGGCGGGGGTGGACGGACTGATCGTCGTCGACATGCCGCCGGAGGAAGAAGACGAACTGTGCCTGCCGGCGATCGAGGCCGGGGTGAGCTTCATATTTCTGACCGCGCCGACCACCGACGACGCCCGCCTGCCACGGGTGCTCGAGCACACCAGCGGATTCGTCTACTACGTGTCCATCACCGGCATCACCGGCACCAAGTCGGCCGCCATCGGCGACGTGCGCGCCGCCGTCGAGCGCCTGCGCCGCCACACCGAGCTTCCCGTCGCCGTCGGCTTCGGCATCAAGACGCCCGGGCAGGCGGCCGCCGTCGCCGCCGTCGCCGATGCGGCGGTGGTCGGCTCGGCCCTGGTCGACACCGTCGCCGACAACCTGGACGAGGCTGGAAAACCCCGTCCCGGCCTGGCCGCCGCGGTCCTGGCGTTGGTCGGCGATCTGGCGCGCGGGGTGCGCGGGGCGCGCATGAAGGGGGCGGCCCAGTGAACTGGCTCAAGGATTTCGTGCGCCCGAAGCTGCGCGAGCTGGTCGGCGGCCCGAAGGACATCCCCGAGGACCTCTGGGACAAGTGCCCCAAATGCTCGCAGATGATCTTCCACCGCGACCGGGAAAAGAACCTGGGCGTTTGCCAGCACTGCGGCCACCACATGCGCCTGGGCGCCAAACGGCGCCTGGAGATGCTGTTCGACGACGGCGCCTACCAGACCATCGAGTCCGACAGCCCGGTCACCGATCCGCTCAAGTTCCGCGACCGCCGGAAATACGCCGAACGGCTCAAGGAGGCGCGGACCCGGACCGGCGCCGACGACGCCCTCACCGTCGCCCACGGAAAGATGGGCGGAATCGACGTCGTCATCGCGGCCCTGGACTTCGCCTTCATGGGCGGCTCCATGGGCGTCGCCGTCGGCGAGGGGATGCTCGCCGCCGCCCGCCTGGCGGTGGCCCGGAACGCGCCGCTGATCGTGGTCACGTCATCGGGCGGCGCGCGCATGCAGGAAGGGATCCTCTCGCTCATGCAGATGGCCCGCACCACCATCGCCGTCAGCGAGGTCAGGGAGGCCGGCCTGCCCTACATCGTGGTGCTGACCGATCCCACCACGGGCGGCGTGTCGGCCTCGTTCGCCATGCTCGGCGACATCGCCATCGCCGAATCGGGCGCGCTCATCGGCTTCGCCGGGGCCCGCGTCATCGAACAGACCATCCGCGAGACCCTGCCCGAAGGCTTCCAGAAGGCCGAATTCCTTTTGGAACACGGGATGGTGGACATGGTGGTCCGCCGCCATGAATTGCGCGATACCCTGATCCGCATCGTCGGCCTGCTCGGCAACCGGGTCCCCGCCGCCGCGCCCGGGCCCGACGGCGGGGAATCCGTACCGGCGGAAACGGACGGCGCCGGCGGTGCCGCCGTCTCCGGCCCGGGCCAGCCAGGGGAGAGCAGCCCTGCCCAATGACGTTGCCGTAACCGAACAGCGCCCGGCCGGCCGGCCCGCGGCGCCGATCGCCCGGCCGGGAAGCGCGGCCGTCCTCGAGCGCCTCGCCCGGTTGCACCCCAAGCCCATCGACCTTTCGCTCGGCCGCATCGAGCGGCTGCTCGCCCACCTCGGCAATCCCGAAAGGCGGCTGCCGCCGGTGGTGCACGTGGCCGGCACCAACGGCAAGGGCTCCGTGGTGGCCTTTATCCGGGCCATCGTGGAGGCCGCCGGGTATTCCGCCCACGCCTATACCTCGCCGCACCTGGTGCGTTTCAACGAACGCGTCCGCCTCGCCGGCGGCGACATATCGGATGAGGCCCTGGCCGCCCTGCTCGAGGAATGTGAGAAGGCCAACGCCGGCGAGGTCATCACGTTCTTCGAGATCACCACCGCCGCCGCCCTGCTCGCCTTCGCCCGCACGCCCGCCGACGTGGTGCTGCTGGAGACCGGCCTCGGCGGACGCCTGGACGCCACCAACGTGGTGCCACGGCCGGCGCTGACCGTGCTGACGCCGGTTTCCTTGGACCACCAGCACTTCCTCGGCGAGACCCTGGCCGAGATCGCCGGCGAGAAGGCGGGGATCGTCAAGCCCGGTGTGGTCTGCGTCTCGGCCGCCCAGGAGGACGCGGTGGCGGACGTGATCGCCGGGCGCGCCGCGGCCCTGGGGGCGCCCCTGGTCTCCGGGGGCCGGGACTGGTCCGTGCGCGGGGACGGAAGCGGCCTGGTGTTCGAGGGCGGAGGGCGTACGCGAAACCTGCCGCCGCCGGCGCTCGTCGGCGCGCACCAGACCGAAAACGCCGGGCTGGCCGTGGCCTGCGTCGATCACCTCCCGGGGTTCACGGTGCCCGACGCCGCCTTCGCCCAAGGCATGGCCGCCGTCGAATGGCCGGGACGGCTGCAGCGCCTGATGCGCGGGCCCCTGGCGGAATCATTGCCGGCGGGCTGGGAGGTGTGGGTGGACGGCGGCCACAACGCCGCCGCGGCGGCGGCGCTGGCGGCCCACGCCCGGCACTGGCGGTCCCGGCCCCTGCACCTGATCTTCGGCATCCTGGGCAGCAAGGATCCGGTGGCGTTCCTCGAGCCCCTGGCGGCGGCGGCGGGATACCTGAAAACCGTGGCCATTCCCGGCACGGTCGGGAGCCTCGACGCCGGCGAGGCGGCGGCGGCGGGCCGCTCGCTCGGCATGGACGCGGACGCCGCGGACACCGTCGCCGAGGCGCTCGCCGCCATCGTCGCACGGGAGACCCGTCCTGCCCGCGTGCTCATCTGCGGCTCGCTCTATCTGGTGGGCACGGTGCTGGCGGAGAACGGATAGGCCGGCCGCCGCGCGGCGGCGGCGGTATGCAACGGAAAAGCCCCGCCGCCCGGCGGGGTTCGGTTTCCGACAGGGCGCGGTGGCGCCGAGGTTACAAAACCGATTCCACCCAGTCGAACAACTTGGCCTTGGGCAGGGCACCGATCTTCGTCGCCGCCACCTGGCCGTCCTTGAACAGAATCAGGGTGGGGATTCCGCGCACGCCGTACTTGGACGGCGTCATGGGATTTTCGTCGATGTTGAGCTTGGCCACGGTGACCTTTTCGGCCATCTCGACGGCCAGTTCCTCGAGCGCCGGGGCCACCTGTTTGCACGGGCCGCACCACTCCGCCCAGAAATCGACGAGAACCGGATTGGACGACTTGAGCACATCGGCGTCAAAGGATTGGTCGGTGACCTGCTTTGGCATTTTATCAATCCCATCAGTAGTTTATAAGGCTGGAAGGGGTTTGCCGCGCACTGTGCCCCCCGGCGCGTCTGGAGTGAATCTAGGAAGCCGCCACCCCCCCGTCAAGGCGCGTACCCGTCCAACACCCCGTCCGCGAGGGGCATCAGACGGGGGCCGTCGGTCCACAGCAGGAAACAGCGCACCGGGCGGCCCGCATAGATGCGCCGCAGAATCTCGCGGTAGGCGGCCATTTGCCGGAGGTAAACGGCGGGCACCCGGTCCGCGCTTTCCGGCGGCGCCCGGTTGGTCTTGAAATCGATCACCGAGACCGCTTCGGCGCTGACCAGCAGCCGGTCCACCTGCCCCGAGATCACATGTCCCGAGACCTCGCCGATCAACGGCACCTCCGCCCGGCTGCCCGGTCCGAACAGGGATTGGCAGTCGGGATGATCGAGGACGGCGAGGGTCTCGGCGGCAATCTCGGCCTGCGCCTGGCGCGAAAGCTTGTGGACGGGCCGGGCAAGATAGGCGCGCGCGGCGGCGGCGCGCACGCCGGGCGCCAGGTCGGGGAGGGTCTGGAGCAGCCGGTGGATCAGGCGTCCGCGCTTGAACCGCGCCCCGTCGTCGGCGCCGAACGGCGAGCGCACGGGCGGTTCCTCGTCGGCCGGGCGCGACGGCGCCAGCGGCCTGGGCGGCCGGGGCTCCCTGGGCGGCGGCCGGCGCGCCCAGGAGGGCAGGGTGTCCAGGCTTTCGGTTTCGATCCGCTCGGCGTCCGCCGGCTTGGGTTCCGTGACCTGCGGACAGGTCAGGCGCAGCACCCGGGAGTCCCCGATCTCCGGGGCGCCGGCCAGGAAGGGGTCGTCCGCCTCTTCGACGCCGGCGTCCTCGAGGCCGGCGCGGACGAGGTCGTACCAGCACCCTTCCGGCGGCGCGTTCCTGCCCCGCCAGCCGCACACGTACAGCCGGTCCTCGGCGCGGGTCATGGCGACGTACAGCAGGCGGCGGTATTCCGCGTCCCGGCCCTGTTTGACGCGCGCCGACTCCCGTTCCGAGACCTCTTCGTACCAGGCGCGCGCCGGCGGCCACAAAAGCAACTCCCCGCCGCCGGCCGGATCGGCGGGCCACAGCAGCGGCGAGGTCCGGGTCGGCACACGCAAGGTGTCCGGCAGGAAGACGATGGGCGCCTCCAGGCCCTTGGCGCCGTGCACGGTCATGATGCGCACCGCATCGCGCTGTCCGTGCTCCAGGTCGCGCTTGACCTCGACGGCGCCCACCTCCAGCCAGTGCAGGAAGCTTTCCAGCGACGCCGTGTGGGAGCGCTCGAAGGAGAGCGCCAGGTCGAGAAACTCGGCGATGGGATCCTCGGCGTCCCGACCCAGCCGGCCGATCAACTTCTCGCGCCCCCGGCCGGCGCCGAGGACGTGGGTGTAGAGCTCGAACGGCGGCGTGTAGTCGGTGCGCGCCAGCAGCGCCGAAAGGTCCCGCCACGCCCCGGCGTAGGCCGCGTTTTCGCCCGCTTTGCGTTTCAACGCCTCCCACAGGCTGCCCTTGCGGCCGTAGGCGAGGCGGAACAGCTGGTCTTCGTCGAGGCCGATCAACGGCCCCTTGAGCACGGTGGCCAGGGTCAGGTCGTCTTCCGGCAGCAGCAGGAAGCGTCCCAGGGCGACCAGGTCCATGACCGCCATCTGCTCGGTCAATACCATTCTATCGACGCCGGCGACCTCCACGTTCAGCCGCTTCAACGCCCGCACAAGGTCCTCGACGAATCCGGTGCGCCGGCGCACCAGCACCATCACGTCGCCGGGCCGGATCGGCCGGCCCCTGGACTCCAGCACCTCCTTTCCGTCGACCATGCGGTGGATGCGCGCCGCGATCAGGTCGGCCAGGCGGGTCGGCGGGGAATCGCCGGCGATGCGTTCCACCGGCGGCTTCCACGGCACCGGGGGGTCCGTTTCCCGGGGTTCGACCGGCGGCCACACCTCGACCAGCCCGCCGTCGCCGTGGCGCCACGCCGCATGGGTGATGGGGCGGCCGTCCAGCGCCACGCCCTCGGCGGCGGCGTCCCTGGCGAACACGGCGTCGACGGCGCCGAGCACCGCGGGCGTCGAGCGGAACGAGATGGTGAGGTCCTCTTCGTGCCAGGTTTGCCCGGCCGCCGGCACGCGCCCGGCGAACAGGTCCCGCATGGCCTGGAATTCGGCGGGGTCGGCGCGCTGGAAGCTGTAGATGGACTGCTTGACGTCGCCGACGGCGTACACCGTGCGTGGCGTCTCGCGCGCCCCGGCGCCGGCGAAGAACTCATTGGCCAGGGCCTTCACCACATCCCACTGTTCGGGGTTGGTGTCCTGGGCCTCG
>JADFHR010000222.1 GCA_022567015.1 Pseudomonadota bacterium | reverse complement strand
GAATACAGCCCGGTCACCATGTTGGTTCCGGCGGGCCCCGACGTTCCGATGCACACGCCGATCTTTCCGCTGGCCCGGTTGTACCCTTCCGCGGCGTGGGTGCCGCCCTCTTCGTGGCGCACCAGGACGTGCTTGATGCCGGAGTTCCTCAACGCGTCGTAAAAGGGGAGGATCGCGGCGCCCGGCACGCCGAACGCCAGGTCGACGCCTTCGCTCCGCAGGATCTTCACCGCGGCTTCCATTGCGGTCATCTTTGCCATGGAACGTTCCTCCCCCCAGAATGACGACTTCCTCCAACTGCCGGGATTATGGGAATCCCGACACCAGGAGTCAAATTTTTTTGGAAAGCTATTCCATAATATGGAAACTTTTAGAATTCATATTATATTACAATAAGTTATACATACCAAAATTTTGGTGTCCAGTTTTGATTTATATCGTGCGACAGAACACGGAGGTCGCGGCCGGTGTCGGCGCGGTGGCCGACGACCGCCTTTACGTGTTGAATTGGTTTTACGCCACGCCGTATAAAAGCGCGTGGCGGTGTCCGCCGGACTGCCCTTCCGATCCCCCACCACCCGCGAGGGTCGGCGCGGAAACACTGTTGCGCGGAATTGCCGATGCGACGCAAATCGAAATCGGTCAAAGCGTCCCCAGCCGGAACGGGCTATGTGAAGTCGCTCGACAAGGCCTTGGCTTTGCTTGAGCGGCTCGGGGAAGCGGACAACGCCCTCACCCTGTCCGACCTGGCCCAGCGCGCCGGCCTGCCCCTGCCCACCGCGCATCGGCTGCTGAGGACCCTGGAGCGGCGCCGCTTCGTCCACTTCGACGCCGCGCAGACCCTGTGGTCCATCGGAGTGAAGACCTTTATCGTCGGCAACGCCTTCCTGCCGCGGCGGAACCTGATACGCCAGGCGTTCCCGATCATGCGTGACCTCATGGAGAGGTCGGGAGAAACAACGAACCTTGCGGTCGAATTCGACGGCGAAGCCGTGTTCCTCGCCCATGTCGAATGCCGCGACATGATGCGGGCCTCTTCCCGGCCCGGATCACACGTGGCCCTCTACTGTTCGGGGGTGGGCAAGGCACTGTTGTCGGCCATGTCGGACGAGGAGGTGACGCACGTTCTTCACCAGCACGGCCTGGAACGGATTACCTCCAACACCATCGACTCGCCTGAGAGAATGCGTGCCGACCTGGCCGAGAGCCGACTGAGGGGCTATGCGGTCGACAACGAGGAGCATGCCCTGGGGGTGAGGTGTGTGGCCGCGCCGATCTTCGATGAAAGCGGGCACGTGTTGGCCGCGATCTGCCTGTCGGGCCCCACGGCGCGCATCACCGATGACAAGATTTCCCTCCTTGGCGCCTGGGTGACCCGCGCCGCGCGGCTGATCACGGCGGAGTTCGGCGGGCAGGTGGACGAGAGGCTGTTGGCCGAACCATAGGGCTTGAAGCTCCCTTGGCGCCGCCACCCGCGCCCGCCGGTGCGGCCGCGTTCAGGAGACCCCTTCCAGGGCGTCCTCGATGGCGGCCAGGATCTCTTCGACCTGTACCGGTTTGGTGAGGTATCGGTGGAAGCCCGCCCGGGCGCCCCGCGCCACGTCGCCAGGCATGGCGTTGGCGGTCAGGGCGATGACCGGAACGTGGCGGGTCTGCTCCATTTCGCGGAGGCGTTTCAGGGCCTCGAAGCCGCTCGCTCCGGGCAGGCTGATGTCCATCACGATGACGTCGGGCGTGCGCTCCCTGGCCAGTTCCAGACCCGTTTCGGCGCTGCCGGCGGAGACCATGGTGAGATTGGGCACGCGGCCGATGATCTCCGCCATCAGTTTCCGGTTGGCCGGGTCGTCTTCCACGTAAAGCATGGTGTGCCCCCGTGCCGGCGCCTTCTTCGAGCCCCCCGCCGGGGAGTATTGGGGGGCCGTGACGGCGCCTTCCCCGGCCGGTTTATCCGCGGCCAGGGGAAGTTCGATCCAAAACGTGCTTCCCCGGCCCACTTCCGTCTCGAAACCGATTCGTCCGTCCATCAGCTCGATCAGCCGCTTGGTGATGGTGAGGCCGATTCCGGTGCCCTCGATGTCGGTGGATTCGGCGCCCAGCCGGCGGAAGGGCTGGAAAAGCTGGTCCTGCTTTTGCGGCGGAATGCCCGGACCCGTATCGGCGATGCTGACGCGCAGCATGCCGCCCGCCGTCGGCTTGCACCCGAGGGTCACCCGGCCGCCGTCGCGGTTGTACTTGATCGCGTTCGAGAGAAGGTTGAGGACCACCTGCCTGAGCCGCGTCGCATCGGCCCGGACCGCGGGCAATTCCCTGCCCGTGGCGCCGTCGACAAGCGCTACCCCGTGTCGATCCGCCAGGGTGCGGGCCAGGTCCAGGCATTCGGCGAGGATTTCCTGCGGCGCCACGTCGTCGATGGTGAGCGCCACCACCCCGCCTTCGATCCCGGCAAGATCCAGGACGTCGTTGATCAGATCCAGCAAATGTCTGCCGCCCTTGAGGATTTGTTGCACGTGCTCCTTTTGCGGTGGGCGGAGCGGCTCCTTGGGGTTGTCCTGAAGCAGCTGCGCGAATCCGAGGATGGCGTTCATGGGCGTGCGCAGCTCGTGGCTCATGCTGGACAGGAACTCGGACTTGGCCCGGTTGGCGGCGTCCGCCTGCTGCTTGGCGGTGCGCAACTCTTCCGCCCGCGTGCGCTCGGTGATGTCCATGGCCATGCTGATGGTGAAGCGGCGGCCGTCGGCAAGCCGGCCAAGGGGACGCGAGCGGAAATCCCAAACGCGTTGCTCGCCCGTGGACGTGGTGAGCACGCACTCCCCGTCGCTTTGGTTCCGCTCCGGGGCGCCGCGGGAAGCGGGCCCGTCGCCCACGTCCGTCCGCTTGCGGACGGCCGCCTTCCGGGTCCAGGTGTCGACGGCCGGAATCTCGGCATGGGTATAGCCGGTCAGTTCGGTCCACTGGCGGTTGATCAGGAGGACTTCACCGTCCTCGGCGTACATCATTATCGGAATCGGCGCATCCAGAACCGCCCGGCGCAGGCGCCCCTCGCTTTCGTGCAGGGTCTTCGCGGCCCGCGCGCGCTGGACTCTGGCCACCAAAAGAACAACAATAACAATGAGTTGTGCGACAAAGAACAGGGCGATCAGGGTGACGGCGAACGGCTGCGCCTCGAAAATCGGTTGCTCGGCGGCGGCCGACGGGGCGCACCACAGGACCAGTCCGGCAAGGGCGACCGCGGTGCCGCGGACAAACCGGCGGTAGGGTGGAAAGCGCGTTTTCACGCTTGTGTCTGGTCGCGGTTCCATGCCCGTCTCAATATCTCCTCAGCCGCGACAACAGCGCGGGGTTGTCCCACTTGGGCTGACGGTCCTCCAGCATCACGCCGTGGCTGTCGACGCCGGGATGGGCGTCGTTGGGCACCGAGATGGCGACCTGGACCCAGCGCGCCACGACCTCGTTGTTGATGTCGTCCAGGATGGTCACGGCAACCTGCTCGAGGGACTCCCACGGCAGTGTTCCCAGGGCTCCCAGGTACCGTCCGAAGGCGGCGGGATCGATAATCAATTTGTCGGGAACGTAGCGCACGCCGACGGTCGTCCGCTGCGCCCGCCCCGCCGGCGCTATGTGCCCCTCGAGCGCGCTGACATAGTCCAGACTCGCATCCGGGTTGGATTGGGTGGCGAGAAGCCCACGTCTTTCCTTGGCGTCCATGGCGGATGTCCCGGACATGAAATCACACCACCAGACCGACGTGGTCCTCGATGGCCCCTTGGCGCAAAACCTCGACGAAGCCCGGAGGAGCGGCCTGGAAGGCGACGACGCCCTTGATGCCCGTCAGTTCGTTGGCGTCACGGAAAATCCGCCTGATGTCGTCGTGCATCTGCCGCGGCAGCGGCGAGGCCGTGCGCACGATCAGGTCCAGGCGCTTGTTCCTCGCCCGCACCAGGCCGTCCAGCTGCAGGTGCCCGAACCGTTCGAGTTCCACGTCGATCACGAAACGGGTGCCCCTCCGGCCCCCGGCGCCCTCTCCCTCTCCCTCTCCCTCTTCCTCGTCCTCGCCACGGCGACGCAGGAAAAGGCGGATTCTTTCGATCTGGGCCCCGTTGTGAAAGGGGATGAGCGCGATCCGCCAGTCTCCCGGGCCGGGGTCCTCGGCCAAACGGGCGAGCCGGCCGAATTCGTCCTTCAGCCGCGCCATGAGGTCGGGTCTGACCCGTTGCAGCAGCCGCCCGGGCCCGTCGCCCAGCCAGCCGCGGATGTCGCCGCCGCGCAGGGCCGCCAGAAAGAACAGGATGTTGGCGCCCAGGTGGGCATCGGGCCTGGGGATGATGGCATTGACCAGGTGCTGGGCGAGGACCGCGTTGGCGTCGTTGAGCGCCACCAGGGCCTCGTCCAGGGTCGGCCAACCCCGGGAAAATACCCATCCCTCCCGCGCGCCGCGCAGGAGCGCGGTCTCCGGCGCCGGGGGCGGAACCGGTTCCTCCGTCACCTGGAACGTCACGGTGCCGCCCTGGGGCAGGAGCGTGCGGGTGGCGAACGCCAGCACCCCGGCCGGGGTGTGCACCATCGGCTGGTTCGACACCGTCATGCCGGCGACCGTGCCGGTAAGCGTCTGTCCAAGCGCCAGGCCGGCCGCCGGGGCGCGGAAGGCGGCCGCCGGGGACGCCTGGACGGCCGGCTGCACGGCCAGGATCGTGACGTTCATCCGGGTGCCGGCGACGAGCGCGCCCTGGGCCGCCGCAGGGCCGCTTCCGGGAACGCCGTGGGCCGCCCCTGGGGCGCTTCCGGGAACGCCCTGGGCGCCGGGCCGTGCCGACAGGGAAGGGGCCCCTGCCGTCGGGAAATGGGCGGTGCCGGGCGCGGACGCCCTTCCCGTGGCCGCCGATGGTCCCGCCGGTGCCGGAAATCCGGTCTTGGCGGCGGCGAAGGCGGGCCGCGCGGTGGTCGCCCCGGGGCCGCCGGGCGCCGCTCGAGCCGCCGTGGCGGCGGGCGGCCATTGGGCGGGCCTGAGAAGGGTCGCGGTGTCGGTGCCGCCGGCGGCGAGAAGCGCCGGAGCCGTCCCGGCGGTGCC
>JADFHR010000221.1 GCA_022567015.1 Pseudomonadota bacterium | reverse complement strand
CCGCCGGGCAAGGTCGGCGAAACTTTCGCCCCCCGGCGGCGCGTTCAGCGCCGGCGCGCGCCAATATGCCTCATACGCGGGATCGTCGGCGGCCTCGATGTCTTTCCACCGCAGTCCCTGCCACTGGCCGAAGTTCTGTTCCGCCAGGTCCCTTTCGACGATGGACAGCCGCGCCGGCACGCCGGCGGCGGTGATCGCCTTCGCCGTGTCCACGGCGCGCGCCAGGCGGCTGGTCACCCACACCGCGTCGGCGGGCAGGGACGCCGCCAGGGCCTGCAACGCCCGCGTGTCCGAGGTGTCGCAGGGAACGTCGTCCTGGCCGTGGATGCGGCCTCCGTTCCCGACCACGGGTGCATGGCGCACCCACCACCACCGCGTCACGCCGGTCATCGGCCCGTCCCTTTCTCACTCGCCCTGCTGCATAAGCAGGCCGCGCTGGCGCGCCACATGGGCCATGTACAGGAAGAAGGCGCAGGCGAGCGCCAGATAGAGCACGTTCAACGCCACCGCGCCGAGGAAAAGGTCGACCCGGAAGACACCGTCGAACAGCACCGAGCGCATGCCCTCGAACACGTGGGCCGACGGCAGCGCCCAGGCGAGCGGCTGGAGCCAGCCGGGAAGCGAATCGATGGGATAGTAGATGCCGCTCAGGGGCGCAAAGAGAAAGATGCCGAGCCAGCACAGGCTCTCCGCGCCCAGGCCGTAGCGCAGCACCAGGGCGGACGCCACCAGGCCCACGGACCAGCCCATGACCAGAAGGTTGGCGAAGAATGTGATCAGCGGCGGCCCCAGCTTGAACACCCAGACGTCGTAAAGGGGCAGGGCCAGGAGCGCCGCCGGGGTGACGCTGATCAGGGTGCGGATGAAGCTCATGATCAACAGCGAGGCCACCATCTCGTGAACGCGGAGCGGGCTGACGAACAGCTGGCCCAGGTTGCGCGCCCACATCTCCTCGGTGAAGGGCAGCGATACGCCCAGGTTCGCCCGGAACAGGACGTCCCACAGCAGCACCGCGCTGATCAGGACGCCGGCCGCCTGGGCCACCCAGGAGCTGTGCTGGACGAAGAAGGTGGTGATGAACCCCCACAGCAGCATCTGCATCATGGGCCAGTAGGCGAGCTCGAGAATCCGCGGCCACGAGCGGCGCAGGACATAGAGATTCCTGAGGATCATGGCGCCTATGCGCTGCCACGAGAACAGGACCGCCGGCGCGTGGATGTCGCGGGCCGCCCTCACCGGGCCACCGGCAGGACGTTTCCGTCCTTGCCGTCCCCGGCGGCGCGGCGATTCCCGGCGCTCCTTCGGTGGCGGACGATGTCCAGGAACACTTCCTCCAGGGTGTGGCGGCCGTAACGGGTAATCAGATCCGCCGGCGATCCGCGATCGACGATTTTCCCTTCGTGCAGCATCACCACGTGGTCGCACAGGCGTTCCACCTCGGCCATGTTGTGCGAGGCCAGCAGAATGGTCGCCCCCGTCCGCCGCCGGTAGCTTTCCAGGTAGCCGCGCACCCAGTCGGCGGTGTCGGGATCGAGGGACGCCGTGGGCTCGTCCACGAGCAGCAGCCTGGGTTCGTTCAACAGGGCCTTGGCCAGCGCTACCCGGGTGTTCTGGCCCGCCGACAGGGTGCCCGTGGGGCGGTCGAGAAACGGCGAGATCCCCATGTCCCGGGCCACCCCCGCCACGCGCTCGGGGATGTGGTCGAGTCCGTAGAGATGGGCGTAAACGGTCAGGTTCTCGACCACGCTCAGGCGCTTGGGAAGGTCCACGTAGGGCGACGAGAAGTTCATGCGCGGCAGCACCCGGTAGCGGTGCCGCAGCATGTCTTCGCCGAAGACCGTGACCGACCCCGAGGTCGGCAGGAGCAATCCAAGCAGGATGGCAAGGGTCGTCGTCTTGCCGGCGCCGTTGCCGCCGAGCAGCGCCGTGATCGAGCCTTCGGCGACCGAGAAGCCGATGGAATCGAGGGCGGTGACCTCGCCGAAGCGCTTGGTCAGATTGTCGACGGTGGCGACGGGGGAGCCTGAAGATCCGGTCATGGACGGTATTCAGCCGGGGCCGGGACCGCCGATGGCGGGGCGGCCGAAGCAGACCAGGACAAAGCGGAACGATGCAAGCGAACACTCCCTTGGCATCGACTATGGAACGGGTATGGTACGGGGAATTTAACAGAATCCGGGGCAATGAGGGGGCGTTAATGTGGGCGCCCGATCACCGCGGTTCGGGGACGGCCGTCAATAGATGTGTTCGACCCGCCTTTCCGCCGCAGGAGCTCGCGCCTGCGGTTGTTCTCGGCGATGAGGCTCTCGATGTAGCGCCCCTGGAAAAGCGTAATCCCCACCGCGTGGCCGAAGTCGACCGCTTCGCGGTCCTCGACGCGGCACAGGACGACCCGCGACTCACCGGAGAGAGCGACCATGGCGCGGATTTCCTCGTGCATCTCCTCGCCGCCGTCCACCAACTCGGGATGCCAAAGCAGTTTGACCAGGTCGGCGCCCAGGCGTTCGCGGTCGATCATGGACATGGTGTGGTGGGTGAGGCCGTCGAGACAAACGCGATACCCCTTTTCCTGCACGAATTCACGGGCAAAGAGATAGGCGTTGAGATCGGAGAAAATATCCATCTCCTGCACCTCGATGATCATCATGCCGCGCCGGCTGGCGGTGATGCTTTGGTCGAAGGCCGTGAACTCCGGGGACAAGAGCGTGGAGACGTTGAGATTGACGCTGATTTCGCCGGAGACGGTGATGGCGTCGGTTCTGGAAAGCATGGCCAGCATGCGCCTGTCCAGGGTATTGGTCAGGTGCCGGAACAGCCACCGGTTGGACAGCAGGTTGACCCCGGGCAGCAACGTTTCGCGCAAATCCCGGATCGAGATGAACAGCTCGCTGAACACCGCCTCGGGCACCATGTGTCCGTCGACGCGGCAGATGCCCTGTCGACGCACCAGGTTGGAAAGGTCGGCGCGCTCGAGGGCCGCCTCGACCCGGCCCAGCATCTCCGGCGTCAAGGGCTTGCCCTGGTCCTGTCTGGCTTTCAGCGATGTCCGGGCGTCCGGCCGGTTGTCGCCCTCGCCCGGCCGCCCCTGTTCCACGTTGACCAGCCCCTGGGCCAGATGCAGGATTTCGCCGAAATCCGTTTCCACATGGTACCAGGTGGCGAAATTCCGGCCGTCGGTTTCCTCTTCCAGAAGCGGGTCGTCGCTGAACAGGAAGCGCACCTGCTGGACCGCGGTCTCCACCCGGGGCTGCGTCTCCCCCTTGTAGATGAAGACAAGGTCCGAGCCTTTGAGAACGAAGAGCTGCCCCATCACCTCCTTGATCAGGGTCTCGAAACTGTTGGCGGCGGTGCGGATGTGTTGGCGGCGGCGGTTGAACGGCCGGAGACCCGAAAGATGGATGTGAACGGCCCGGCGCCCCTCCTTGTGCCTCTCGAGGCGGTGGACGTAATCCAAAAACAGGTTTTCCTGGCTGGGCAGCCGATTCTGGGATTCCTGGAACGACACCATAGGCTACATGAGTACTCGTGACCGGGGGCTGGACGGCCCCCCGCCCGTCAGATGATCCCCTTGGCGGACATGGCGTCCACAAGCTTGTCTATGAAGTGGCCCTGAAACCGGCTGATGCCGACGCCCAGCCCCCATTCGACGGCTTCTTCGCAGTCGACGCGGGCGAGGATTACGCTGTCCCTGCCGGCATGATCCACCATATCGCGCAAATCCATTTCCATGTCGTCGGACAGGCCGCCATGAAGGTCCGGGCTCCAGCCGATTTTCACGAAATCGGCGGCCAGGGAAAGGGGATCGAAAAACCGAAGCGAAAGCGGCGTCAGGCCGTCGATGAGGACCCGGTAGCCGTGATCGCGCAATGAGTCCCGGGCATGGGTGAAGGCCCCCATGTCGGCGAAGATATCGACGACCTGCATCTCGACCACGACCTGGGACGCGTTGTGGCCCAGGGTGCGGTGCAGGTTCCGGAAACTCGGCGAAAGGACGGTGCTGATGTTGAGGTTGACGCTGATGGCACCGTCCAGGTCGGCGAAGTCCGTGCCCGCAAGCACGGTCAGCATCCGCCGGTCCAGGGTCTCGGTCAGGTACTGGAACAGCCAGCGGTTGCCCAAAAGGTTGACCTCCGGGGCGACCCGCTTTTGCAGATCGGCGATGGAGATGTAATGCTCCTCGAACACCACTTCCCCTTTGCCGCCGGCGTGAACCTCGATCGCCGATTGCCGGCGGATCAAGTCGCCAAGGGGTATCCCCTGCAGCTTCACGCCGATGGTGGCCAAATGGCCGGGCGTCAGCGGCGTGCCCGCCAGGGTCTCATGCGCCCCCGCCATTCGGCGCCCGGCCGGCATTGGCGTCCGCTTCGCCGCCGCGTCCGCCAGATCCTCGGCTACGGCACGGAAAGCGGAATAATCCTCCCCCCGGGAAAGATCGTACCAGGTGGTGAAACGATCCTCGAGGGTGTCCCCGGCACCGGCGGTCAGCGGATCCTCGTTGAACAGGCTGCGCGTCCTGGAGATGGCCTGGTCAATGGCATCGACCGGCACGTCCCGGCACAGCAGCGCCAGATCGGAATTGGCAAGCACGAACAGGGTGGCTTCGTAGCGGTTGACCAGGGTTTCGAAGGTGAGCGCCGCTATACGGATGAATTCCGGCTTGCGGTTGTCCCGCCGCAGCTCGGACAGGTGAAGGTGAACGGCATAGGATCCGGCCCGGTTTCCCTGAATGACCCGAAGACGATCCGCCAGGGCGCTCTCCGCGCCCGCCGCCCTGGGCACTTCCACGAGGGCACTGGAAACGGCCATGGTCAATCCGCCCGTTTTCTGCTTCGGGTCACCCTGTCGTCGATCTTCGGCGCGAACCGTTAATATATGCTTATACCAAGGGGCGCTGATCATGACCCGACGAGCCGGCTTACCAAGGTTTTCGGCCCTAATACCAAGGGTCACTGATCATGACCCGACGAGCCGGCTTACCAAGGCTTTCGGCCAGGAGCGTGCGCTGTGGCGATGCGGGGCATCGCGAAGCGTGCGCGACGCCGTCCGAAAGCCTTGGTAAGCCGCCGTTGCGGTCGCGTATGCGGCCCGTCGGAGGG